>NC_000908.2:300000-580076 GCF_000027325.1 Mycoplasmoides genitalium G37
ATTAAACAAAAAGTCAGTAGTTTTTTTGGCATAATGAGCCAATTCTGATTGATCATATTCATGTTTTTTTAACAATTCTGGGTTAATTTTTAACACTGTTTGTAGAAACTGTTCTACCATTATTAATTGTTTTTCAAACAGCGAATTTGCATCATCAGGTTTACAAAACCACTCAATTTCAAACTGTTCAAACTCTCTAGTTCTAAACAAGAAGTTACCTGGGGTGATTTCATTACGAAAGCTTTTACCAAACTGGGCAATAGCAAAAGGTAAATTACGCTTCTTAGCTTGCAAGATATTTTTAAAGTTAATAAAGCTACCTTGAGCAGTCTCAGGACGGAGAAAAACAAGGCGTTTATCGTTGTTTACAACCCCGATTTCAGTTTGAAAAAGTAAGTTAAAATCCCTCACTTCTGATCAATTTTGGTTATGACAATTAGGACAGTTAACTTTAAAACTATTCCAATCCTTTTTAGCTTTTATTTCAGCATTAATTTGATCAACACGAAAGCGGTATTTACAACTCTTACAATCAACTAAAGTATCAACAAAGTTAGCTAAATGTCCTGATGCTTTTCAAACCAATTCGCTGAGAATAATAGGGGTTTCAACTAAAAGAACATCAGCTTTATTTTTAATAAAAAAGTTATATAAAGCTTGTTTGATTTGTTGTTTTAAAACTGCACCTAATGGACCAAAATCCCAACTATTGTTTAAACCGTTGTAAATTTCACTACTCTGAAATACAAAACCATGTTGTTTGAGAAACTGAACATAAACTTCTTGGTTGTAAACTTTAGCCATTGTTAATTAATCTTAAAAATTAGTTTTTTCAAGCAAACAAGATAATCCCTAAAGCAACACTTACATTTAAAGAATTGATCTTATTGTTCATAGGAATTTTGATTCTACAATCTGCATTCTTTGTTATTAGTTGATTCACACCCCTATCCTCATTGCCAACAATTAAGATTTTTTTAGCAAAATCAACTTTGCGATAATCAATTGGTTTTCAAATAGGATCCAGAGTTGAAACAACAGTTCAAAATCCTATTTCTTTTAGCTTAGTGATCGTATAACTTAAGTTAGCTACTTGCACTAAGTTTTGATAAAAAACACTACCCATACTAGTTTTCATGACTGTATTGTTGATAGGGACTTGGTTATTCTTTTTAAAGATAATTCCATCAACCTCACTAGCCAAACAAGTTCTTAGTATAGCACCAAAATTATAAGGGTCTTGGATCTCATCTAACATCACAAGTGTACTGCACTTCTTATTTTCAACTACTTTAACCAGTTGATCAAGTGGAATTAAGAGTTGGTTAGTATCTAAAACTGCTACCAATTCCTGGTGGTTAATATCTCTATACTGATTGTTAAATCAGTTAGTTGAATGGATTTGAAAATTAATTTTTTTAGCTTCAATTAAAGGTATTAGTTTTTTGTGACGAATGGAAATGTTTACCAATTTAATGTGAACTTGGTTATTAATCGCTTCCTCAAAGGCTTTAACACCAAATAAGCAACTTTGTTGGCGTGGTTTTTTCATTATTACAGCAACATTTTTTTAATTAGTTTTTTTCTAATTTGATCAGCTTTATCCATTGCTTTTTGTTTGTGTAATATTGATCACTCTTTAATTAAACGCACATTAAGTTTAGTATGGATAGATTTAAAGCTAATTCCTAATAAATCAATTGATCATTCCAAGAAACTAAGTTGTTCTCTCAGCACACTAAAGTCCTTAGTTTTAATACTTGTATTAATTTTTTTTATTAGTTTTCAGATAGCAGCAACTGCATTGGCAAAGTTGAGATTATCAAGTAAAGCTGAAAAAACTGGATCATATTGCTTGGGACTAATCAACTCAGATTGTTCTGAATAAACTAATCAGGTTCTAGCAACATTAAGTGTTTTTGCAATCCTTTGAATATCATTATTAGCTTTTTCAATCAATGATTGGTTTAGATCAATAGGATGCAAATAGTGTTTTTGGTAAAAGATCCAACGCAAAACACGAAAATCATGAAAGTTAAGAAAATCAACTGCTAACAAGAAGTTCTGCAATGACTTTGACATCTTTTGGTTTTCAATCATCAAATGACCAATATGCATCCAATGTTTGGTAATGGGCTGGTTATATAAAGCCATGTGTAAGGCATTTTCATTTTCATGGTGGGGGAACTTTAAATCAACTCCTCCTCCGTGGATCGTGAGTTCATTTTTGAAACAATAATCAATTAAGAAGGCACATTCAACATGTCAACCTGGTCTGCCAAGTCCCCACTTACTATTTCATTTAATCCCTGCAGTAGTAATCTTTCAAAGTACAAAATCCAATTTGTTCTTTTTATCAGTATCAGTTTCTTCTAAATGCACCATTCGGTTAGCTAGATAACCATATTGCTTTAGTGAATTAACTGCAAAATAAACGTTGTTTTGAGTTGAAACATAAGCATGGTTTTGATTTACTAATTGATCAATATAGTCAGGGATTTTATCGATTTTTTCAGTGATTTGAATATGTTTAATAGGCAGAATATTTAGTTTTTTTAAAAGTGATTTGTAAGCAGTGATTTGTTGTTTTGTAACAACTGATTCGCTTACTTCTTGTTGTTGAGCAATCTTGATGATCTTATCGTCAATATCAGTGATGTTTTGAACAAAATTAACGGTATATTTAGCCTTTTTTAAAACTCTATTTAAAACATCAAAAACAATTAATGGTCTGGTGTTGCCTAAGTGCAAATCGTTATAAACTGTGGGTCCACAGAGATAAATGTTAATGGTTTTTTGAACTAGTGTTGTTGGTTTTTGACTAACACTGTCAACAATCATAAACCTATGTTCAAATTGCTTCATTAATGATAGGAATGTTCAGTTCTTTGGCGTGATTGATTTTTCTTAAAGTTGGTTTGTTTCCTGCAATAACAAAGTCAACTGTTGGTTTGACTTCACTTGCAAACTGGCAATCAAACTTAGCTGATAATAAATCCTTAATTTGGTCACGACTAATGTTAAAGCTACCGGTAATAAGAAAGCGTTTTTGAAAATAAATACTGTTAGTTTCAAAGTTAATTTTCAGTGGTAATTGATCTGTTTTTACTTGTCTTAATTCAAGTTGTTCAATTAACTGCAAATGGTTAGGGTCATGAAACCAGTTATACAATGATTCAGCTACTGTTATTCCTACATCATTTAAACTAATTAAGTTCTCTAAGCTAGCATGCTGTAATGCTTTGATATTTTTAAAATGATTAGCTAAATTCTTAGCTAATACATTACCAACATGCTTAATACCAAGTCCTGTTAGTAATCTAGCCATTCCTTTTTGTTTTGAATTTTCAATGTTATCAACTAACTTGTTGAAAAGTTTATCACCAATCTTCAGATCTAATTTTAAAACTTGGTTTTTCTTGTCTTTTAAATCATAAAGATCAACTATAGATCTAACCAAATTGTGTTCATAAAGTTTGGTAATAGTATTAATATTCAACCCGTTAATGTCCATAGCAGTTTTAGAAACAAAATAGTTAATTAACTGGATGTTTCGCTCCTTACAAGTTTCATTGGTACAATACTGATCAACTTCATCAACTATTTTGACTAGTTTTGAATTACATGAAGGACAATATTTTTGCTCTTGAATTATGATAGTGTCATTTTTTCTTTTTTCAAGATTTACCTTTAGTACTTTAGGGATAATTTCCCCAGCTTTATAGATAACAACAGTGTCATTGATCCTAATGTCTTTAGTTTTAATGTAATCAAAGTTATGTAAAGTAGCAGCTGTTACTTTTGTTCCATCTAAATTAACACTTTCTAATTTAGCAGTATAGTTCACTCTACCAGTTCTACCAATCGTTATAAGAACTGCTGTTAATTTAGTTTGAACAAATTTAGGACTAAATTTAAATGCTATTGCCCAACGTGGTGATTTACTTGTAGCACCTAATTGTTGATAAAAAAGCAAGCTGTTTAGTTTAATAACTAAACCATCAAGATTAAAAGTTAACTGTTCTCGTTTTTTGTCAAACGCTTCCAAGTAATTAATTAATTGAAATTTGTTTTGAAAAACCCTGATGGTATCACTAACTGGGAATTTTCACTGCTTAAGCTGTTCTAAAACCATAGTTTGAGTAGTGATTGACTCTTCCAAACCATTAGGGATGTAATAAAATAATGCCCTTAATTTGCGCTGTGCAGTGATTTCACTGTTTAAATTACGTATTGTACCTGCTGCTAGATTCCTTGCATTAGCAAATGGTTTTTCAAGTTGATTGTTAATTGCTAAAAAAGTTTTTTTATCAACAAAAATCTCACCCCTAATCTCAATTGTTTTTGTGAAAGGGATTGTTAAAGGGATAGATTTAATGGTTTTAACATTATTTAAAACATCTTCCCCAACACTTCCATCTCCTCTGGTTAAAGCATGAACTAAAACACCATTTTTATAAGTTAGAGAGATACTAACTCCATCAATTTTAGGTTCAACTACAAATTCATTTTTTGAGTTTGTTTGAAAGTTAATATTATCAATAAAATTAGCAATTTCTTTAGTTGAAAAAGCATTTTCCAAAGAGAGCATTGGACTGTTATGGTTTAACTTTTTAAAACCCTTCACAGCTTCTCCTCCCACCCTTTGGGTAGGGGAATCAATTTGGATTAAATCAGGATGATCTTTTTCTAATTGTTGGAGTGACTTATACAACATATCATACTCAAAATCATCAATTAAAGGTTCGCTTAAAACATAGTAGTGATAGTCATAGTTTTTTATTAAGTTAACCAGCTGTTGAATCTTCAATTTCACATCCATCACTACTATAAATAAGAAAAATCCTGACTTAGTTGATACCAATCAGGATTTTACAAAGAAGTTTTAATTTGGAGCAGATAACGGGAATCGAACCCGCATCTTAACCTTGGCAAGGTTATGTTCTACCATTGAACTATATCTGCGTTGTTACTTTAATATTTAGTATATTTTAACTTGCATGGAATCTGAAAACCAAATTGCAATCCTGGATTATATTTTTAACCAAGTCAACCAGCCCAATCAACCAAAAATAGTTTGGTTCTCTGGGGAAGGGGAGGATGAGAAAATTAATTTTTTAATCCGCTTAAATGATTTTTTTAAACCAAAATTTGTTGAAAATACTAATGATAGTAGCTTTTTATTAAGTTTTAGAAACCATGTTGAAACTAAAAATTCAACGCCTTTAACCCAAGCTAACTTTGCTAATATTGCCAACAAATTACTAGCGGTTTTATTTGGTTCATTGCAATGAAAACAGTTAAATAAACCAACTGGAAACTGATTTCTTGTAATTTTGTTTTTAGCTTTATTATGGTTAAGACAATGCTGACTAAAACTTCAGTTAACTAAGATAAGTAAATTTGTAAACCAAAAGGGCATTTTGAGTTTTATTAAACAACAATGGCCTATTCTAACAACATTGGTAACAGTAGGGACCACATTAGGTACTCCAGTATTTTCATTAACAATAGCCCAACAAGATGGTATTAAGCAAAATGCGGGGAATGATGTCTTTATCTTTTTGATTATCTTCTCTGTTTTTTCTATTAGTTTAGGGCTTGTTTCATCACTTATCTTTTTAGTCTCCAGCTTATTTTCAATTCGTCAGAAAAAAACGTTGGATGCTTTGGATAAAGTGTTATCAAAATTTATTGATAAATACTTTTTTTTAGATGAAAAAGAGATCAAAAAACAACTTAAATATCAGTTTAAAAACAACGGTGTTTGCTTTTTTTATGGTTTTGATTTTGATCAGGCAGAGTTTCTTGAACAATCAATGAACTTAATGTTGTTGTTAAAGCAAACCAATTGTTTTATTTTAGTTGGTTGTAAAGAAAGTGAAATGACGCTCATTAAAAACAAGATAGAACCTAACATTAACTTAAAACAAAACAGTTTTTATCTGGATTTAAGCAATGAAATTTCACAAGTAGAACAGATCAGCAAATTTAACTTGTTGTTTAGGCAATTGAGGCTCAGTTCTGAACTATTTTACTTAGAAGATTTTTTTGATTATCTAACTACTGCAAAACAGATAGTTAACTTTCTTTTTTAAAACAAAACCTAACCTTGATCAATTTCAAGAAAATCAAAAGAAATTATTTGATTTTTTAGCGTTATGAGCATTAGTAATTGGTACTGATTTTGAGTTTAATAACGTGTTGTGATCATTTAATAACCACTTTGTAATTGATAACAGTTTTAAACAGGAATATGACAAACCCAACATTACTGCTTTCTTTAATCGTTCTTTGCAATTTTTTCAAGAAAATAGCTTGGTTTTAAAACCTGAATTGTTTAGTTTGCAAAAATACACAAAGGATGTTTATGGTTTAAATGTTATCAACCAACTAAACTTAAATAAGCACCCTATGCTAATTCCATTAACATGGGATAAAAAGCAAAAGTTTATTAGCTTTATTGAAAGCTGTGTTCAAAAATACAGTCAAGTTAAAAAAGATAACCAGGTATTTAGTTTAACAGTTGGTAAGCGCGTCTTTTTTCTATTATTAATAAATAAGCAGTTTAAACAAATTAAACTTGAAACAGCACTAAAGTACCTTGGCTTTAAAACTTCCCTTGGTGCAATGGACAGCACAACTGAGTCCTAATCAGTAAATAGAGGTTCAACTCCTCTAGGGAAGGCCAATTTATGATAAAAACTTAGTTAAATTGCTAGGTTTTTATCTAGTTTTAGGGGGTGTAGTTTAGTGGTAGAACAACAGTCTCCAAAACTGTCTGTGTGGGTTCGATTCCTTCCACCCCCGCCATTTACAGATGCACTTCAATTCAAACTTTAAAGAATGCTTTAATAAGATTGCAAAAAAAGTTAATTCACTGGACAGTGAATACTATGAGTTTTCTTCTTTTATTGAAAGGATTAGAACTACCTTTGGACTTTTAATTGCTTTAACTGTTTTAAGTAACCTAATCATTATTAGCTTTGTTTTAATTTGATTTTTTACTGATGGCTTTGGTCAGTTAAGGCTGTTATTCTTTACGCTTTTTATCCCCTTTTTTATCTCTTTATTAGTAGCAATCTTTCTAATCTTTCTTAACAATTCATTCCGTAATTTTTTTCAGATTAATGAAAAGAACTGGCTGTTCTTATGGACCTGTGTTTTTTCCTCATTACCAATCTTTAACTTGTGGTTAATTGTGAGATTAAATAAAACTATTAAGAATTTCGCTAGTGATTATGGTTTTAAGATTGTTAATAAATATAACAGTTTAACAAGCGGAATTTTTGTGTTTGACTTTGCTGATTATGTTAGTTTTGAAGCCAACCTGACTAATTGAAAAAACACAAACGATAAAAATCGTAATTTTGTTAACTTCTTTGAAACAATAAGCAAAGAAAAAACTGGTGTTGTTCAAAAACCAGTTCTTAACTTTCAAAGATTATATGTTAATCGTTTGTACTATCAAAGTAAGCTAAGTGTTGGTAGCAACCAACAGACTCCCCAAACTGCTTTTGATAACCTAAGAAACTATGTTGAAAACAAACAGCGTGAAACAGTAAGGGTTAAGCAGTATATCCTCACTTAATTAAGTGAATATATTAATATTTATTGGTCTTTGTCAAAAAATAAGATGAAAAAGGCAATCCACTTTCAGAGTCAACCAGTTGTTTTTAACTGTGCTTCATGCAATAGCAACTTTACCATTGACTCCACTGCCAAACAAAAGGATCTTGCCATTGACATTTGTGGAAAATGTCATCCTTTTTACATAGGGCAATTAACCAAACAAACCGTGCATGGACGGGCTGAAAAACTTTCTCAAAAGTTCAACGCTGGAAAGGCTTTTTTAGAAAATAAAACTAAAAAGAGTAACCAAGCTAAAGTTGAAAAACAAACTAGGCACCGTTCTATTAACGAGCTTTAGTGGATTTTGACAAACAACTCTTTTTCAATGTTGAAAAGATTGTTGAACTTACTGAACAACTTGAAAAAGATCTCAATAAACCTAACCTTAGCTTTGAGCAGATTAAAGTTATTAACAAAGAGTTAAAACATAAACAACCTTTAATAGTTAAATTCAAGGAGTTGCAAAAGCTGGTTGAAAATGCTAATGAAGCTGAACAAATTCTTAACAATTCCAGCTTAAAAGAATTGCATGAAGAAGCTAAAAAAGAACTTGAAAAAATCAAAGCTAGTTTACCTAGTTTAGAAGAGGAAATTAAGTTCCTTTTACTACCGGTAGATGAAAATAACCAAAAGAATGTTATTGTAGAGATCCGTCCAGCTGCTGGTGGGGATGAATCTTGCATCTTCTTAAGTGATCTTTTTAATATGTACAAAAACTATTGTACTAGTAAAAATTGAACGGTTGAACTTAATGAAATTATCCCTGCAAGTGTGGGGATTAACTTTGTTTCTTTTGCGGTAAATGGTACTGATGTTTTTGCTAAACTCAAGTTTGAATCAGGAGTACATAGGGTGCAACGTGTTCCTTTAACAGAAGCTAAAGGTAGAGTGCATACCTCAACAGTTACTGTTGCTGTTTTACCTCAATTAGAAGAGGTAGAGATCACCATTAATCCTAGTGATTTGAGAATCGATACTTACCGTGCTTCAGGAGCGGGTGGACAACATGTTAACAGAACTGAAAGTGCAGTTAGAATTACCCATCTACCTACGGGAATTGTTGTGGCTTGCCAAGAGGGTAAATCCCAGTTTTCTAACCGTGATAAAGCAATGAAAATGCTACGTGCTAAGTTATGGGAAAATGCTCAAAATAAACAACTCTCAACCCAAGCGGATTTAAGAAAAAGTCAAGTTGGTAGTGGAGAGAGAGCTGAAAAAATTCGTACCTACAACTATCCTCAAAACAGAATTACAGACCACAGGATTAAATTAACTATTAATAAGCTTAATACTGTTATTTTGGGAGATCTTGATGAGATCATTGAAGCTTTACAAGCTGATGAAAAGAAACAACAGTTGGAAAAGTTTATTAGTTAGATGACTCTGTATGAGTTTTTTTTAAATCAAAAGTTAGTTTACCAATCCAGTCCCCATTTTAACGGGGTATTTTTAACAATATTGGAACACTATGGTTTTCAATTTAAAACAATTGATAAACTCTGAAAAAGTAAGCTTCTAATTACTAGTGAGTTAACTGATAAAATCAAACAACAATTAAAGTGTTATTTTATTGAAAAGATCCCTTTGCCCTATTTGTTGGGAACAATTCAACTAAGGAAGCTTACTTTTAAAACTAAGAAAGGAGTTTTTATTCCTCGAATTGATAGCTTAGCACTAATTGCAAGTGTTAACTTAAAAAAAATAAAAACTGCACTTGACCTTTGTTGTGGTTCAGGTACTTTAGCCATTGCTTTAAAAAAGAAGTGTGATACACTTGATGTTTATGGTAGTGATATTGATATCCAAGCATTAAAACTAGCGCAACAAAATGCATTAATTAATAACGTTAGTATTAATTGAATTGAAGCAGATTGATTTGATTGTTTTAACAAGATAAAAACTCCGATTGATTTAATTGTTACAAACCCACCTTATCTGAAAAAAACACAACTAAATAAAACATTAAATTATGAGCCTAAGCACAGCTTGGTTTTTCAAAATAAAAATAGTTATTTTGCATACAAGCAGTTGTTTAATCTATTACTAACAAAACGATCAATTAAACAGTTAATTTTTGAATGTTCTTTATTTCAAAAAGAAAGGCTATTAAATTTGTTTTCAATCTTTAAATCAAGGCCGATTTTTAACTTTCAAAAACAGTTTATTGGTATGAAAGTTGATAATCAAAAACTCCCAGTAGTTGATATTAAAAATACCAAAACTATTAAGCAACTTTTAAAAATGGGGCTAGCAGGAATTGTAAATACTGATACACAAATGGGATTAATTAGTTATTCAGAGTCTACTCTTGACAAAATTAAACAACGTGCACTTAACAAACATTATGTATCAATGTTTGGGTTAGAAGAATTAAAGAAGTTACCAAAAAAACTACAACAAATTGCTAGTTACTTTTGACCAGGTAGTTATACCTTTATTAAAAATAACAAGAGCTACAGGGTTCCTAAAAACTTGGGCTTATTAAACCTTTTTAATGCAATTGGTAGGGTTTTTTGTACTAGTGCTAATATCAGTAATCAAAAACCATACACCAAATTAAGTGATTATCAAAACGATAGTTACTGAATAAAGCAACCTTGTTTTATTATTAGAAGCACTTCTAAAGTGCAATCAAATAACACACCTTCACTTGTCTATAATTTAGATACAAAACAGTTGGTTCGCACCACAGCTAAACAAACAAAACAGTTTCATAAATTAATAACTAAACACCAGTTAGCTATCTAATACACAAACCAAAATGAAACCAAAGATAATAACAAGCTTTTCAATATAAAAATGCTTAATTCAGTTTTATTTTTGAAATAAAACTATTTTTTTTAATTAGTATATAGCATCAACTACTAAAACATAAGGGATGAAGCTCAAAGGTTTTTTAGCTGTTGGTGTTAGTGTTTTTGGTTTTTCTGGTTTACTGATGGCTTGTAGTGTTGTAAGTCAGTTTGATCAAGTGGATGATGGCAAAATTAAGCTAGCATCTTCATTAACTTCGAAACGCGCAGCGGAAGCTTTAGAGACAGTAGTTAAAAAATATAACGATACTAAAGATCCTGGTGATTATCCAATTGAAATAGTACAAATTGCTGGGGGTTATGATGGGGGTAAAAAGGATGTTCAAACCAAGGTTAGTACCAAAGATAAAAATAACTTTTATAACCTGATTTTAAACTATCCAGAAATAGTAAGTACCTTATCAAGGTCTAAAATGGCTTTGAATTTTGATGGGGTTAATGTTGATAAACTCCATCCTAACTTTTTAAGCTTTAACAGCAGAATAGGTGGAATTAGAGATGATGGAATCTATGCTATTCCAATATCTATGTCCACTGATCTGATGGTCATTAATGGCCCTGTTTTACACTATATTCTAAACAGTGCTAGAAAAGAAGGTACACCAACTAGCACTACTGTTCAAGCAACTGTCAGTTCAAGAAGTGCAGAAAAAAAAGGTACATTAGAAATTGCAAATGATAGTGAAACTACTAAACTTTGACAGAACATCCAAACCACTGCTCAAAACAACAGTAATGAAACAACTAAGGAGCAAAAACAAGTAAAAAGATCTAGTAGTTCTTCATCTACAACATCTACTACTGGTGAAACTAAAGATACTACAAAATCAGATAACAAGATTAAAGAGTTTTGGGGTGAATATCAAGAAGTGGATGGAGGGTTAAAGAATTTTACCTTTAAAGCAAGCATCTTTGAAAACTGAAATGAAACGTTAGATTTTGCTACTAGAATAGCAAACTCTTTTCCTGAAAAGGTTAAAAATATAACAAATAAAACTGGGCTTGATTTACAAGGTGTTTTAGGAGTTGATAGTAGTTCTAATGCACTTTATGCAGCAGTTTTTGCAGCTGGTCAAGCTAACTATGATAACTTCTTTTTTAACATCGATAAAAGAACTGGTTATGCAGATTACTCTAACTTTTTAAATAAAGATAGTTCATACCAAAATTTAGAGAGTGTTTACAATGACTTTTATAAATTAATCCAAGCTAATGGTTTGTTTGTTAACCGTGGTGGTTCCTATTCATCCAACTTTGAAAAATTTCACCAATTGGCATTCTCAGTATCTTCTTCTGGAGGATACAGTTATTACTTTGCTAAAGATAATGCTAAGCGCTTAAAGTTTAGTAATTATGCTATTGAATATCCTAGTTTTACCCAAACAATTCAAGCTCCTAATTCTTCAGAAACAGAAAGTAATTTACTTGGTACTTTTAAATTAAGTGAAAAAGATATCAATCTATATAAAGGTTCAATTCCTAGTGGAAAACAACAAGGAGTTGATGCTATCTTAATTAGTAACCCAAACTTAATTAATATTCTTGAACAAGCAAAACAAAAAAACACTGCACAAGGAAGTGAATCAACCACTAACAAGATAATAGGTTATACCACCACTGCAAATGTTAATGTTGATAATCAAAACATCTTTTCTGTTAGCAAACTTAACAACGAACAGTTTCAAAGAAAAATCATTGTTAATGCCACTGAAGAAACACTTGATCAATCCCAAACCTTACAGAGCAATGAATCAATTGTTTTACCAATGCCTGGTAAATACAAATCAACTGATAAAAATAAAGTAATGATCACCCAAGGTCCTAACTTAATAGGCATCCATGCAAATGAAAAAGAAAATATTGAAACTAAAAAATTTGTTAATTGGTTTTTAAATCAAAGTATTACAGATTGGAATAGTAATAATCAGCAAAAAAATAGTGATCAAACAACAAAAACTGCTGCTGAATATTTCACTGATCAAGCTTCTTACATCCTTCCTTTAAAGGAAAAATTTAACAAAAGTTCAGATTTAGAATTGAAAGGCAGTAGTAGTTCTTCTAATTTAACAACCAGTAGTGCTAGCGCCTCTTTGTTAATAAGTAATAATAGTTCAACTGCAAGTTCTCCTGCTCCTAAAAAAACAAACAATAATTCTAATACCTTTACAGCTAAAGCACTAGAATTATTCCAACAAGCTGCTAACAATGAAATTATTCCCTTTAGTGATCCAAGTGACTTTAGGAACGGCACATTCCGTAATAATATAAGCAGTAGTTTTAATGCTGCGGTGAATTCTAAGGTTAGTTTTAATCAATTTGTCCAAAACTTTATTAATAGTTTAGGATCTGGATTTAGAAGATAATTAGTTAACCTCCCCCAACCTCTATTTTCTGTTACTAGTGCCTAAGGTGGCATTAGAGTATCACAACCTGAATAACCAAGTAGTCAAAGAGAGTTTGGAAGTGGAAGCAACTGATTCTTTTGATCCCACCCAAGGGTTGCAAAAAGATAGTCCAGTGAAGGATTCAAGTAAACAAGGGGAGAAACTCCAAGAGACCATGTCATCAATGAGTGGTATGGCTACCTCTACAAGAGATAAAGCCCTCAAGATTGAGGTGGAAAGGGGGAGTCAAAGTGATTCACTTTTAAAAAACGACTTTGCTAAAAAGCCACTGAAACATAAGAACAGTAGTGGGACAGAGGTGAAGTTGGATTCACAGAAGGATTTTCCCCAAGGAAAGGTTTGAAAACCGGTGTTGAAAACAGATGAGATAGAAAAAAATAGGGGGATGGGGGCGACTTAGACTTTCTCCCCTGAATCGGCAATGGTAAACCCTTCTCCAACTCCCCCTCCCCTTCAACTTCCGCTTCCTCAACCCCACTCCCCACTTTTTCTAACATTGGCGTAGGGGTTAAATCAATGATCACTCAACACTTAAATCAGCAAAACACCCGGTGGGTGTTTACACCTGGTAGTACACCAGACATTTGAACAGGAGCAGGTTATAGAAAAGCTAATAACAACAATAACGGCATCCCTTTTGAACAGGTGAAACCTAGTAGTAGTAGCAACACGTTTAATCCCAATTCAGATGATAATAAAGTCACACCATCAGGTGGCTCCTCCAAACCAACCACCTACACCCATTTACCCAACAGTATCAGTCCCACCAGTGACTGGATCAACGCATTAACCTTCACCAATAAGAATAACCCCCAGCGCAATCAGTTGTTGTTAAGAGCGTTATTAGGAACTATTCCGGTCTTGATCAATAAGAGTGGAACGGGAGATCAATTTAACAAGGATAGTGAGCAAAAATGAAACGAAACAGATAAATTAGGAGGCAACCTCCCGGGGTTTGGGGAGGTGAATGGTGCTTCTTATAAGATTTTTACTTATTTAATAATTAAAAAAAGTGTTAGGTTTTTTTAGTTTTTTATCTATTTAATATTTAAGAAATTCTCAAATTTTTCTTAGTTTTTTATTTGTTTAATAGTTAAAAAAAGCGTTATGTTTTATCTATTTTATTAGTTAAAAAAGTTTTGAATTTTTATCTATTTTTAGTTAATAAAAGTCTTATGTTTTTATCAAATTTTTATCTGTTTTTTGGTTAAAAAAGTTTTAGATTTTCTTTCTTAAATTTATTTATTAAATAGTTAATAAAAGTGTTAAGTTTTATCTATTTTTAATTAATAAAACCTCGACCCCTCTTCCTATCAAATCGCTGACCAAACCATCCATAACACCAACCTGTTTGTGTTGTTCAAGTCTAGGGATGTGAAGCTTACATATAGTTCAAGTGGCTCAAATAACCAGATTAGTTTTGATTCAACTAGTCAAGGTGAAAAACCCTCCTATGTGGTCGAGTTTACTAATTCCACCAACATTGGCATCAAGTGAAGGGTAGTGAAAAAGTATCAGTTAGATGTACCGAATGTTACCAATGAGATGAACGATGTACTGAAAGAATTGATCCTAGAACAACCCCTTACCAAGTATACCTTAAACAGTAGTTTGGCCAAAGAAAAGGGCAAAACCCAAAGGGAGGTGCATCTGGGTAGTGGGCAAGCAACTAATTGACGATCGATGCGTAACTCCATTGGTCTGAATGACAATCCCAGCCCCAATGCTTCAACTGGGTTTAAATTAGACAAAGGCAATGCATATAGAAAACTAAGTGAATCCTGACCAATTTATCAACCAATTGATGGGACCAAGCAGGGCAAAGGGAAGGATAGTAATGGGTGGAGTTCAACTGAAGCAACAATGGCAGCAGGGGATGCGCCCCTAAGTACAGGAGGGAGATCATCAGATCAAAGTAATAAATTCACCAAGTACCTCAACACCAAGCAAGCATTGGAAAGGATCGGCATCTTGTTTGATGGGGATGGAATGAGGAATGTGGTTACCCAACTCTACCAACCCAACAAGGTGAAAAGTGGTCAATATCAACAAAATAACACCTACAACAGGTTAATTGAGCCTGACAATGCAACAAGTGCAGCGAGCAGCATGACCAGCTTGTTAAAGCTGTTGTCTAGTAAAAACATCAAACAGAAGTTGGGGAAGGGGGGAACAGCAATGCAGGGAAATAATGGTGGAGGGGGTGTTAGTCAAACGATTAACACCATTACCACTACGGGAAATATTAGTGGCAATGGAACCATTCAAACGGCTTATCCGGTGAAAAAAGATGAAGCTTCAAATGTAGCGATCAATTCCTTGATTAACGCTACGCCCTTGAATAGTTATGGGGATTTAAATAATGCTAGTTTTTCTAAATAATTAAATTGTTAATAACAAAAAAATCTCTATTAAAAAAACCAACTTTAAAGTTGGTTTGAAATTCTAAATGGCGCGCCCAATAGGACTTGAACCCATAACCTTCTGGTCCGAAGCCAGACACTCTATCCGATTGAGCTATGGGCGCATATATTAATAAATTTTATTAATATAAGCAAGAACAATCTAATTCTTTATTAGAATTTAAACGATTTCATCTAATAGTTCAAATCACATATGGCAAAAGATAAAAAAAATAAGGTTGATGGAACAGAGCAATCAGTTGATCTATTTGAACGTACAAAACTTGAAGATACACAAGTTTTAAATGAAGTTGAACTTGATGATATTAAAAAGATAACAGAGCTTAGAAAAGAACTTGAACATACTTTTGAACCACAAACAAGAATGCAAATTAAGCGTGAAATTAAAGAAATAGAACGCAAAATGAAACGTTCTAGTCGCTAATTGATGTTTGTTAATTTACATACAAATTCATACTATAACTTTCTCAATTCTGCCCTTTCTCCTAAAAAGCTAGTTAATCTAGCAATTAATGATCAGCAAAAAGCTGTTGCTATTACAGATCCTAATCTTTTTGGCGCTGTTGAATTTTTTATAACTTGTAAGCAAAATAATATTAAACCAATTATTGGTTTAAACTTAACTGTTGAATACCAAAAAAATGATGTTAAGTTATTACTAATTGCTAAATCAAATAAAGGCTTTCAAACGTTGAACAAAATAGCATTAATTCAACAAAAACTTGAAATTAATTCTTTAGTTGATCAACTAACAGATATTGCAGTAATTATCTGTTCTTTAACAACATGAAAATCTACTTATAAGGATGTTTATCAAGCAAAAGGAATTGAAATAAATCAAACCCCGATTGCCATTCTTGCAAATGCTGTTAACTGTGAAAAAACTAATAGCGATCAAGTAGTTTTAACAGTTTTGAAACAAATGAAACAAAACCAAACGGGAAAAATAACTACATTTGATTGGGATCTTAAACAAAAATTAAATCAAATTTCAATTAATGAAAATTTAAAAGTAAAGAGTGAAATTCAACCTTTTTTAGATCAAAAAACTGCACAACAATTATTCAGTGAAACAGAACTTAATAATCTGAATGATCTAGTTAATAGATGTGAATTAGATTTGGAGCACCTAAAAGCTGCTTCACTTTCTTTAACTGATAATGATGCAGCAGTTTTAGAAAGTTTGTGCCAAACCAATTTAAAACAGTTTTTAGATAAAAATCAAGATCTAAATAAAAAAGCCTATCAGCTACGTTTAGAGAAGGAATTAAATGTTATCAATAAACTTAATTTTGCTAGCTATTTTTTAGTTGTCAATGATCTTGTTAATTATGCTTTTAAAAAGGACATCTTAATTGGTTCTGGTAGAGGTTCTGCAGTAGGATCATTAGTGGCTTTTTTATTAAACATTACCAAGATAGACCCAGTCCAACACCAGCTTATTTTCGAACGTTTTATCTCAACCCACCGTCAAGATCTACCTGATATTGATATTGATATCATGGAGAATAAAAGAGCAGAAATGATAAATTATCTGTTTGAAAAATATGGCAAAGAAAACTGTGCACAAATTGTTACTTTTCAACGTTTTAAAACCCGTTCTGCTGTTAAAGAAGTTGCTAAATTATTTAATGATTATGGCATTAGTGACATGATCCTAGGAGTGTTACCTAAAGATCAAACTATAACATTCACTGATCTTAAAGCTACTGAAGATAGTGCTTTACAACTTTGTTTACAACAGTTTGGTTTAATTGTTGAATTAGCACTAGCAATAGTTGATTTTCCAAGACAATCAAGTATCCATGCTTCAGGCATAGTTATCGCTTCAAATTCTTTGATTAAAACCATTCCCTTGTTACAGCTTGACAATAATCACTTTTTAACTCAAGTTTCAATGGAATGGTTAAGTTTTTTTAATCTCAATAAGTTTGATCTGCTTGGTTTAATTAACCTTACTATGATTAGCGATGTAATTACCCAAATTAAACCATCTAACCAGACCGTTAACCAGTTTTTAAATACCATTTCTTGAACTGATCAAAACACCTTTATAAACTTAGTAAATGAAGATACACTAGGAATCTTTCAACTTGAATCGTTTGGCATGAAAAAATTACTGGTTCAGATTAAACCTAAAACCATTAATCAACTAGCAATTGTTCTAGCGCTTTACAGACCAGGTGCACAGGATAACATTAACCTTTTTATTAACCGCTTGCACAATGGTTATGATCAATCTGACATTGATCCTAGGATTTTACCCATTGTGAAAAATACCTATGGAGTTTTAATTTTTCAAGAGCAGATCATTAACATCGTTAAAGTTGTGGCTAACTACTCTTTAGAAGAAGCAGATAGCTTCCGTAGAGCCATTTCTAAAAAGGATGTTAAATTGATCCAAAAAAATAAGCGTAACTTCTTTGAAAGAGCAGTTCAAAATAACTTTGATTTAAAGACTACTACCAAAATTTTTAGCTACATAGAACGCTTTGCTAACTATGGGTTTAACCTTTCTCATGCGTTGGGTTATGCACTGCTTTCATACTGAACAGCTTGACTTAAAACTAACTATCCTGTTTATTTTTATTTATGGTTATTAAACCATTTTCAATCTAGTAAAGACAAACAAAAACTAATTATTAGAACTTTAGAAAAAAGTGGTATTGAAATTTATCCACCTCTTTTAAATAAAGCTCAACCAAATAGTGTTATAGAAAATAAAAAAATTTATTTAGGTCTAAACCTAATTAAGGGAATTAATGACAGGTACATCCAAAACTTACAAAAAGTGCAACATTTAATTCAAACTCAAAATAACTTACAACTAACTGATGTAGTAAGTTGGTGTTTGGATAAAACCATTGGTGATATCCCTTTAAAAGATTTACTTTTATTAAAAACTATGGGCTGTTTTGATTTTTTTGAATACACTTATGACTTTAATGATGCAAAGGATTTTTGAATTAAAAGCGATCACCTATTGTTTACCAGAATGCCTTTAGAAAAAAAGGATAGTAATTTTTGAATTAAACAATTTTTTACCAATTAGTTGAACATGAAAAAAGCAATCCTGATTGATGGCAATTCCTTAGCATACCGTGCTTATTTTGCAACGTGAAAACAAGTTGAATATGCTAAGCAAAATAATTTACCTTTCAATAATGCAATAAGAACAATGTTACTAATGTGTTGGAATTTAATTAAAGCCAATGTTTATCAATATGGAATTGTAAGTTTTGACACTAAAGCGCCAACTTTCCGTGATCAAATCTATGAAGGATATAAACAAAAAAGGGTTAAAACTCCAGTTGAACTTTTAGTACAAATTCCTCTAATTAAACAAGCGCTTGTTTATTTAGGGTTTTTAGTTTGTGAAAAAGATGGCTTTGAAGCAGATGATTTGATTGGTAGTTATGCCAATTTATTTACAAAGCAAGAAATAACAGTTGATATTTACAGTTCAGATCGAGATATGTTGCAATTAGTAAACGCCTTTACTAATGTGTTTCTCTGTATTAAAGGTACAAAGGAGATGGTTATGTACAACAATGAAAATTTCAAATCACTTTTTTATGGTTTGGCGCCCTATCAAGTTGTTGAATATAAGGGGTTAGTTGGTGATAACAGCGATAATTTAGCAGGGATTAAAGGGATAGGTCCCATCAAAGGGATAGAATTACTCCAACAATATGGAACCATTGATAACATCTACACTAACTTCAATAATCTCCCCAACCAACTTCAAAAACTTTTAAATAACCAAAAGGAAATAGCTAAAACCTTTAGTTTTCTAGCTAAAATTAAAACTGATATTGAACTTGATCAAAACATAGATCTTACTGGTTTAAAACCAATCCAAAAACAAGCGTTAATTCAACTTCTAAGTGAAAACAAAATTAATACTTTAGTTGAAAAATTTTCAAAAATATAATGCCTGAACTTCCTGAAGTAACTACTGTTATTAATGAACTTAAAGAAACTGTTTTAAATAAACCTTTAGATCAAGTTCAAGTTAACCTAAGAAAGGTTTTGAAAAATATTGATCCTCAATTGCTGAATAAACAATTAAAAAATCAGTTTTTTACTGATATTAAGCGTAAGGGTAAATATATCATTTTTCTTTTAAGTAATGGTTTGTATTTAGTTTCGCATTTACGTATGGAAGGTAAATACTTTTTTGAAGAAAGAGGTAGTAAATTTAATCAAAAGCATGTTTTAGTAGAATTTCATTTTGATGATGGTAGTCAACTCAATTATCATGACACCAGACAATTTGGAACGTTCCATTTGTATGAAAAGTTAGAACAAGCAGCACAATTAAATAAACTTGCATTTGATCCTCTAGAAGCTGGTTTTGACTATAGGAAAATCTTCCAAAAAGCACAAAATTCAAAACGTAAAGTTAAAACTTTTATTTTAGACCAAACAGTGATTAGTGGAATTGGCAATATTTATGCAGATGAAATCTTATTTGCAAGCAAAATTAATCCTGAAACAATGGTTGATCAACTAACAATTAAAGAGATAGAGATTTTATGTAAAAATGCTACCAAAATTTTAGCTAAAGCAATAGTTATGAAAGGTACTACCATCAGCAGCTTTAGTTTTAAAAAAGATCATACTGGAGGCTATCAAAACTTTTTAAAAGTTCACACTAAAAAAGATCAACCTTGCTCAGTTTGTAACCAATTAATTGTTAAAAAGAAGATTAATGGAAGGGGGAGCTATTTTTGTTTAAACTGTCAAAAAATCACAACCAAAGTTTCTACAAAACTCAATCCATAAATTTTTTAAAACTTTAAATATCTTAAAATTAACTTTTAACAAACTAATTGAAAACTTTATTTAACAAAGTAATGCTGTAATTAATCAATTAGTTAATGAACATTAAATAACATTTATGAAAAACGAAATTAAATATCTTTATTCTGACTTGGATGGTACTATTGTTAGCTGAAATCCTAAAACAGAATTTGTTTATCAAAATAAAAGTTATAAAAATTTCCATGAAGTTAGTGATGCTACTATTAGTGCTTTTTACCGATTGCAACAAAAGGGAATTAAGGTTGGTATTGTTACTGGTAGGGATTATTGTCGGGTGTTATGACTTGAAAAACAACTTAGAACAGGATTGCCTACCATTACTTTAGATGGGGCTATTATCTTTTATCAAAACGAAATCTTAAGTCAAACTTATTTAGATGATAGATTTATTGAAGGGATTAATAACATAGTAAAGCGCTTTCCTGAAGCTGCTTATAAACTTAACAGTGGTTGAATTAGTTACTTTACTAAAAACCCTTCTGTTATCTTTGAAATTGATTATGCTTTTCTTGGCTATTTCAACCCTAACACCAAACTACAAAAAAAGTTTATAGACAGTACTGAAAATTGAGATCTTAATAAACTAAAAGTTAATCAGGTTTACTTTGATATTGATACTTGCCCCTTAGCAATGCAAAAGGAAATAATTGAACTAATTAGTGTTAGTGATGTAAATGCCAAAATCTATGAGCACTCTATGTACATTATTAAAAATGGTGTTTCTAAAGCTAGTGCATTGCAAAGCCTTAACCAGTTTGCAATTCCAATAACAAAAGATAACACTATTGTTTGTGGGGATGGAGATAATGACATTGAAATGATGCAGTGAGCTAAACACAGTGTCTCACTAATCGGTAGTAATCCCAAATGCTTTGCTCTAGCAAAATACCACACTGATAGTGTTGACAATGATGGTATTGCTAACTGGATTGAAAAAAACTTGTTATGTTAATTGCAATCGTAGGTAAACCAGGTGTTGGTAAAACCAGTCTATTGCAATATCTCAAAGATAACTATCACTTTTCAGTTTTTTATGCAGATAGTTTTATCCATGAACAGTACCAAAAAAACAATCCAGGTTATCAATTAATCATGGATCATTTTGGCAAAGAGTTTGTCAATCAAACTGAAGTTGATCGTAAAAAACTAGCAAACTATGTTTTTAGTGATGATAAGTTAATCGAAAAACTTTCACTAGTAACAAAACCGCTGTTAATAGCGTGAATCAAATCCTTAAAAACCCAGTTTCAAAAAAAGCTAGCACTAATAGAGATTGCTGTGATGCTTAACTATTGAAATGAATATAGATCGTTGTTTGATTATGTGATTAAATTAGAAAGGGATGATCAGCTAGTTAACTTAGCTTTACAACAACGTAATAGTCATAAAAAAGTTAAGGATTTGATTAAAGAGCCTAATTGCAAAATAGATACAATTTTCAACAACGATTCGATTGCAACAGCTGCTTTAAAGCTAATTAAGTTGCTAGAAACTTTTTTAGAAAGAAATAAATGCCGTTGTGATTGTTGTCATATTCAGTAATAAACTTAGCATTTTTTTTAGCTAAATCAGTGCCATTAACCAAAGCAACTGGCCATTTAACACTTTGAAATATTTCAACATCATTATCAGCATCACCAAAGACCATAGTCTTTTCAGGATCAAGATTATAATTATCAACTAATACTTTCAATCCATAAGCCTTATTAACATCTTTTTGCATGATATCAAGAGCAAATGTCATTGAACTCACATAGTTAATATCTTGAATTTGATCTAGTTGTTTTGCTAGAAAAGGAACTTTTTCTCTGTTTTTAGTTACCAGTAAGATCTTTGTAATAGTATGTTGCTTAAAATCAAAATCCAAAGCTTTTTCAAACTTGTTAACTATGTAGTTATTTTCAATGAGATCAATTCCTACTATTTGACTTCTAGTTGAAAGAATTTTAGCTGAATCAAGCTCATGTGTAAAAGCAAAAACCTTTTTATCTGTATAGAAATAAAATGTTTCTTGAAATTCCAACAACATTTGCATAATTGCAGGTATTACTTTATTATCAATAGGTTTGATATGAACTGGTTTTTCACTAGCAAAATCATAAACAAGTGCACCATTGGAAGAAATTACAGGTAGATTTGGTGTAATAAAGGTAGCTGTGTTTCTAATTAAAATATGGCTTCTACCACTAGCAAAAGTGATTCTAATCCCTTTTTTCTGTAAATCCTTTAAAAACTCAACTGTTTGTTCTAATGGAATTTGGTTGCTTGAAAGCAAGGTACCATCAAGGTCAAAAATAATGTTTTTCAGTTCCATTTAGCTATATACTTTTATCTATTTTTTTAAAAGAACATTAATAATTCGATCCTGAACATAAACTACCCTCTCAATCGGTTGGTTGAGAATGTCATTTATCTCTTTATCCTGTTTAAATGATTCTAAAACATCTATCTCTAAACTACCTTTAGTAAATTCTTTAGCTGCTTTAAATTTGCCATTAATTGAAAGAATAACCTTAGTTTTAGCAGTCTCAAAAAGTTGATAATCAACTAAAGAAATCGCTTGTTTAACAACAAATGGTTCAAGTCCACATTTTTCATTCAATTCTTCAGCAAGAAAGGGCGCAAAAAACGACAGTACTGTTAAAAATCCCTTTGCATAATTTAAGCTAATTTTTTTGGTTTTATAGAGAAAGTTTAAAAAGATCATCATTTCACTAATCACCAGATTTAGTTCATGTTTGTCAAGATGACAATAACTGTTTTTTAAAAACAAATTGTAAGCAAAGATTGTCTCTTGACTAACTTGATCAGTAACAACAGCATGATTAAAAAAGAAGTTATAAACTCGATCCAATCACCTTCTCATCCCGTTTAACCCTTCATCATTTCAAGTTAAACTAGCACTAATTGGGCCCATAAACATTAAGTACAACCTTAAAGCATCTGCTCCATGTGAATCAACAAGTGGTGTGGGGTTAATGGTATTACCTTTGGATTTGGACATCTTTTTACCATCAGGACCTAACACCATACCCTGATTAATTAATTTTTGAAATGGTTCTTTTGTTGATACTAGCTTCTTGTCAAACAAAAATTTGTGTCAAAAACGGGCATACAAAAGGTGTAAAACTGCATGTTCCGCACCCCCAACATAAAGATCAACTGGAAGGTATTGATCAAATAATTTCTTCGCTTCTTTTGAATCAATTGGTCAAAAATTAGGGTTTTTAATCAACATTAAATAACCCAGATAATACCAACAAGAACCAGCTCATTGGGGCATGGTATTAGTTTCCCTTTGGTAATGGATGTTATCTTTGACTATGTTTACCCAAGCTTGATTTCTCATTAGTGGAGAATTACCACTTCCATCTGGTTTGTAATTCTCAAGTAAGGGTAATTCAACAGGGAGTTGTTCTACCAAATGAGGAGTGTTATTTTCATCAAAAATAATTGGAAAAGGTTCGCCCCAATAACGCTGTCTACTGAAGATCCAATCACGCAGTTTATATACAGTTGTTAATTTCGCTTTATTTTGTGAAATTAACTCATTAGTAATAGCTACTTGTGCTTCTTTAGTTGTTAATCCGTTATATGCAAATGAATTTTGCAGCCGTTCTTTTTTATCAATGACGTTGATAATTTTCAACTTTTGTTTACGTGCGAAGAAGTTATCATTTTCATTGTGTGCTCCAACACCCATAATAGCATCTGTTCCATATCCTTCAATTACATAGTTAGCAACATAGACAGGGATCAATTCATTTGTAAGAGGGTGAATAGCATTTGTTAATAAATCTATCCCATCATATAAAGTTGCTTTTTGCTTTAAAGTTGTGGTTTTCTGGAGTTGTTTTTTTAAAAAACTAGCTACTTTTTTATTTGTTTCTGCTATCTTTTTTGCTAACCAATGGTTGGTTGAAACTGCAAGAAAACTAACCCCAAAAATTGTTTGTGGTTTAGTTGTAAAAATTGCAATAGCTTCCTTATGATCTTTTAGTTGAAAGTTAATAGTAACACCTTTACTTTTACCAATTCAGTTCCGTTGCATCTCTTTAATTGGTTCAGGTCAATCAAGTGTATCTAAGCCTTCAAGAAGTGCATCAGCAAAAGTAGTGATTTTCAAAACTCACTGTTTCATCTTGCGTTTTTCAACTGAAAATGAACCCCTTTCACTAACTGCGTTGCCATTACTATCAATTAAAACTTCTTCATTAGCCAATACAGTACCTAGCTGTTCACACCAATTAACATCAATATCAACTAATTCCGCTAGGTTTGCTTTAAACAGCTCACTGAAGATCCATTGTGTGTATTTGTAATAACGTGGATCAGTTGTTTTGAGACTTAAATGATAGTCATAATCAAAACCAAAACTAGTTAATTGATTAATAAAGTTATTAATGTTTTGATCTGTTCAACTGCCAGGGTTTTGATTAGAGTTAATAGCATACTGTTCAGCAGGTAAACCAAAAGCATCAAAACCAATCGGATGGATCACATTAAATCCTTTAGCTTTGTAATACCTACTTATTACATCAGTGATAGTATAAGCTCTAACATGTCCTAAATGTAATCCTGCTGCTGAGGGATAAGGGAACATGTCAAGGACATAATATTTCTTTTTGTTACTATCGCTTTCAAAGCGGTTAACATCTTTGTTTTTTCATTTTTTTAACCACTTTTCTTCAATTAAATTGTGATTGTACATCTAATTGCTTTGATAAGAACGCTTGATTGCATATTTAGTTAAGCGATAGAGTATGTCAACAATAATCGCAATAATCAAACCAAATAACAACCCAAAGCCAACAGGGATAAAAAAGTGAACCATTGTTTTAAATAAGACTGGTTGGTTTGCAACTGTGGCATTAAACCAACTGTTAATGTTGGGAAAAATCGTTAAAATAATCCCACTAGCATCACTGGAAGCGAGTAAATCAGCCCACTGAGCTGTTTGGTATGTATTAAGTCAAAAACTACCAATAAAAATAAAAAACCCAATTACCATCAAAAAAACTAGGATTGCAATTTTCACTAGTTTAAACAAAAGTGTCATTGTAGTTTTCAGTAAGTTATTTCAATTATAAAGTTAGATAAATTTTCAATCTAACTTTTGTAACTTTAATTTTTCAAGGATCATTTTAATAATAGTTACTATTGGTAGTTTTGCATCTATAATACAGTAATTAATCCCAAAATCATTACAAACCGCTTCCATAAATCCAGTGTAAACCCTGTGTAAATTTTGAAAGTAAAGTTGATTTTTAGTAAAGTTATCAATCTCTACTTTGCGGTTACGCATAAATAGTCTTTTTTCAAATAATTTTCAATCCCCATCCAAAATGACATATAAATTAGGAACCCCATGCTTATTAACTAGTTCTTTTGCTAATCTATTTCACAGTTGGTTATAGTATGAAAAGACTGCAGGACGAATGATGTTGTGCTTAGCAAACAACCAGTCTTCAAAGATAGAACGATCAAAAATGGTTGGATTGATAGTGTTGCAATTGTTCTGGTATTTACCAAAGCGATTAAGCGTAAAATAAAGCTGAAACAAAGGTGAATAGAGCAATTCATCACTACGTTCATACATCTTTGCTAGTAAAAGTTCAACCAACTGGTCATTAGTTTCCAATTCACAAACAACTTTTGCAGCTTGAATGTGGTTAGCTAATGTATTAGCAATGGTGGTTTTTCCTAAAGCAATCATTCCCCCGATCACAATACAATTAGCAATTTTATTTGGTTGAAAATGGGGCTTTTTTAGTTGCATATAAACACTTTTTAATATGTTGGGTTAAGGTTTATTTTTAATAAAAAACCATCACACTCACTGACAAGTCTTAATGCTGCTCCATTTCTGGCCTGACATGATTCGACTCTAATGATGTGATGGTTCTAAATTCTAACAATTATTTAAATCTTAATCAATTAATTTACTAACCCTGTTAATAGAATTGGATTTGGGTTGTGTAGTGCCTCTAGGCAATGAACTTGAATTTGATTTTTTAGATGGTTTGATCGGTTCATTCTCTTGATCTAATTGCTGTTGTGACGCTGGAGTTTCTTGTTGATAATTTGTTGGCGTTGAATGATCAAGTTTAGTAATTTCAGCTATCTTTTTTGTTAGTTTTGCTTTGGTTTTTTCAAACTGCTTAATGAAGTTAGTAAAGCCAGTCTTTGGATTCTTAGTTTCATCAAAAATGGTTGCAATAATCTCATCAAGCTTGGTGAAATCAATTTCTATTTCGGTGGTGAGCTTTTGGTGTTTTTGAAGCGAATTTACAACTAACTTATATGCTTTTTTTAATGCTTGCTTTTCTTTTTCAGCGGTTTTTAAAAGTGATTGGGTTTCACTAATTTCCCCATCTTTAAGTGCTAACTTGTCTTCAAATACGGTTTGGATGTGTTGATCACGTTTATAAATTGCTTCATTACACTGCACTTCATATTCCTTTAACAATTCCTCTACATTAATACTTTCATGTTCTTCAATTAGTTTCTTATTGGCTTCTTTTATTGCATGTAACTGTTTATTTAATGCTTCAATTTGGTGTTCTTTTGCTTCTACCAGCTGCTGCATTTGGATAATTTCACTTTCACTTTGTTTGAGTTGTGAGAAAAGTTCGCTGTTCTGTTGAACTTGACGGTTAATCTCTCCTTCCAAGCGTACCTTAAGTTGTTCTTGCAAACTTAAGATCCTTTTTAAACGTTCTTTTTCACTTCTCGCTTCAGGACCAAACTTTTTTAATAACAAAACAAGCATCTGGTTCCAATCAACATTTTTTGGGTTGCTTGTTCGTAGTTTGACATAAGCAGTTTTTGCTTGTTCTAAAAAAACATCAAGCTGGGCTTTGGAAGCAAAGGGAAACTTGGCTAAAAAGAAGTTAATAGTTTCTCTTCTTTGAAAGTCATCAAAGTCTCTATAGTAATCAAAATTATTCATGGAAAGCTAATTCTCTAAAGAAGCTAATGATAGCATCAGGATCATTAAAGTCTAAATCATAATGGTGTCTAACATAAACACTAACAAAACTAAAGATTGCTAAAACAAAACTAGTAAAGAGAAAAAACGGGAGTTTATTGCCATGGTTTTTAACAAACAAATCTAACTTTTCATTAGCAATTTTTTTAAAACTAACTACATCACTAAACTGGTTAGGATCTAGTAAATAGTTGTTAAGATCACTAACTTTACTTTCAACCCATTCCAAGTTAGCTTGGTTATATTGAAATTCACTTTTAATAGTTGCAAAATCAGTTTTTTCAACCTTGTTCAAAATTGATTTGAAGCCATTTGTGTATTTTTGAACAAAACTATCCATTTTACTTGTTATCAAATATTACTCCTAAGAGTTGCTCAGGTTTTAAACTGCCAAAGTAATCACTAAAATGATCAAGTTCATTGAAGAGTTTTTCAAAGGTTTTATAATCGTACTTCTGACCAATTAGTTTTTTTGTTACTGGGGTGATATCAACAACACTTAAAAAGTCCCCATAAAACTTAATATCAACAACTGTTCCTTTCTCTACTTGAACATTGCACTCAAATAAACCAGCATTATTAAAATAACGCTTGTTTTTAAAGTTGTATTCATAAGTTTTACCAAAGTTTCACTCCCATGATTGAAAGTGTTCTTTTGCTCTTTTTTCAACCTTTGCTAGTGCATCTTTAGTTAAAACAATTGTTTCTGCTTTTTCAGTAACAGTGAAAAAATTAATCATCTCTTCTAAAAATTTTGCTGTTGTTCAATTTGGTAAATACTCCTTTACATTAACAACGCGCTTAGCAACACTGTCAACACCCTTACTTGCTATCTTGGTCTTATCAACATTTAAATACTTTGCTAACTTAGAAAAGTCAGTGTCAAACAATAATGTTCCATGGACTAATAACCTGTCTTTAGCGATATATTCAGCTAACCCAGAAAACTTCTTGTTATTAATCTCAAGGTCATTACGACCATGAAATACAGCAGGTACATTTAAGCTATTTAAGAACTTCACCACATTTCTTGTAGTTTGTTCATAAGCATTTTCCATCACTTTACCTGTTCTTGGCAAAATAATAGAAAAACAGATGTTACCAAGGTCATGAAACACCGCTCCCCCGCCTGAAAAACGTCTAAACAAGTTAACCTTATCACTTTCCAACTCCTTTAAGTTAACCTCAGCATAAGTATTTTGGTTTCTTCCCACCACAATAGTGTTAGCGTTCTGCCAAAAGTAGATGACCTTAACTAACTCATTTTTTCTAAATTCAGTTAGCAATCACTCCTCTAAAGCTGCATTAAAATACGGATTGAAAACAGGGGAAGTAATAATGAAAGTTTGCATCAACTACCAATTAACTAAAGTAATCAAAGATCGCTTTTTTACAAACATCAGTTACCATTTCATTCATGGTAGGATGGGGTGAGATAGAATTGGCAATATCAAACACAGTGAGGTTGTTTTCCATCACCAAAGCAAGCTCAGCGATAATATCACTAGCAGTGCTAGCAATAATACATCCACCTAAGATAGCACCAGTTTTAGGATTAAACATCATCTTGACAAACCCATTGGTTTCATGATCTGCAATTGCTTTACCACTATAAATAAATGGCAAGGAAGATTTGACATAATCAATCTTTTCTTTTTGCAATTCCATCTCACTATAACCTACAAAAGCAACTTCAGGATTTGTGTAAATACAAGCAGGACACTTGTTTTTTTCAGCAGGCTTTACCTGGTTTTGGTTCAAAATTTGATCAACAGCATATCTGCCCTGTTGGTAAGCGTAGTGTGCCAACATCATTTGCGTGTTAACATCACCTATTAGATAGATGTTTGTAGTTGATGTTTGTAGTTTTTCATTTAAAACAATTTTGTTGTTATGGTCACGTTTTAAATCAAGTTGATCTAAACACTCTGTGTTAGCAATTCTTCCTATAGAAACTAAGATTTTATCACCAATTACAGACTGTTCAACTCCATTAACTGTGTAAAACAGTTGGTTGTTTTCAGCTCTAACAACATGAGCATTGGTAATAATCTGAACTCCTTTGTTTTTTAAGGTTTTACTTATCAGTTCAGAAACATCACTATCACAAACCTCCAAAATCCTATCAACACCTTGGATAATGGTCACTTCACTCCCTAATGAAGCAAATAAAAAAGCAAACTCAACCCCAATCACACCTCCCCCAACTACAACAAACTTCTTAGGTACTCCCTCTAAAGCCAAAGCTTGGGTTGAGTCAATGATAAACCCAGCTTGTTGTGCTTTTTCAAACCCTGGTAAAGTTAAGTATCTTGGTCTTGATCCGGTTGCAACAATAATGTTGTTAGTGGTGTAAGTTGTGTTGTTTACTTGCACCTTGTTTTTATCTATAACAGTAGCTTCACCTTCAATACTTTCTACCTTAGCACCCTTAATAATTGTTTTTACCCCTGCAACTAATTTATCAACTACTTCCTGTTTTTGTTTTAACAGTTGTTTTCAATCAAGTTTAGCTTGACCATTAATAGTGATACCATAATCTTTGGCATGAACTAAATAATCAATAATCTTTGCTCTTTTTAACAACGTTTTAGTTGGGATACACCCAACATTTAAACACACCCCACCAAAGTATTGCTTTTCAATCACTAGGGTTTTAAGTTTATGTTTGCCAGCATACTCCGCAGCAATATAACCAGCAGGGCCAGCACCCAAAATAATTAGATCATAATCCATAAATTAAGCTACTGTAAGATCAATTAATTCCTCAATTTGTTTTGCAATCTCCTTACCAAACCTACCAACATCCGCCCCATCAACCCAGCGGTGGTCTGCAGCTATTGTTAAAGGTAAGATGGTATGAACTGCAATTCCATTTTCCACTTTAACAATGCGTTCTTCTAAATTACCAGTAGCAACAATACACATCTCAGGGTACTTAATAATAGGTGTACCTACAGCTGCTCCTAATGAACCGAAGTTAGTAACTGAAATAGTACCTTTATTCAAATCAGTCAACTTAATCTTTTTTGTTCTAGCTTTGTTAGCTAAATCAACAATTGCTTGGGCAATTTCAACCACAGATTTGGTTTGGGCTTGCTTAATGTTAGGGACAATTAAACCTTCTTCAGTATCAACAGCAATTCCTACATTAATGTCATCATTTAAAACAATTTCGTTTTGATCAGGATCATAACTAGCGTTAAAAACAGGGAACTTCTTAAGCGCATTAACAATTGCTTTAACAAAGAAAGCAAAGTAAGAAATTTTCATGGAATACTTACTTAAAGCATAACCATTAACACTTTCACGATATTGTTTTAACTTGGTTGCATTAACATAAAAAGTTAATACAGTGGTTGGGATAATTGCGTGCGACTTTGTCATTGCTTCTGCAATCGCTTTACGCATTGTTGAGATAGCAATGGTTTTCTGTTCAGTTTTACTTTCTGGTTTTTGGGTTGTTTCTACAGTAATGTTAGTACTACTTGCAACTTTAGTGTCTTTAACAGCTGGAGTTGCATGAGGTTTTACTCCAAAGATAGGAAAGAGGTTATCAGAAACCTTAATTTCCCCTACTACTGAAGCCCCCGCTTCTTTTACCTTAGCTACTTCTTCAGTTGGTTGAGGTTTTGGTTCAACAAGTGGTGTACTAGTCTTTTCACCAATAACTGCCATCACCTGACCAATGCTAACAACATCACCAACTTTAACATTAATAGCACTAATTGTACCTGCAAAAGGAGAAGGTAGTTCAGTTGTAACTTTATCAGTTTCAACAACAAATAAAGCTTCATCTATCTTGATCTGATCACCAACTTGTTTTAAGATTTCAGTTACTTTTCCTTCATGTAAACCCTCACCAACATCAGTGAATTTAAACTCATTTGCCATATCGTATTGATAGTACTTAAAGTTTAAATTTAATAGTAGTGATCTATAACAAATAAAAAAAGCCAGTTTAGTTACTGGCTTTTTAGTTGTTAGACAAAAATTTTGTCTTACTTTTTACAGCAGCTGTTGCACTTAGCGCATTCGCACTTGCATTGGCAGCATTTCTTGTTGTCTTCCATCACTTTAATTTATGAAATGAGGTACCTAGCTCTAAAAAATAAAGCTAGGTAACTATATTTTAAAAAAGTGTTATTTTAAAAGTTGATTAACTGCATCAATAACCCGTGCATTAATTTCAAACTGGTATTTTTCACCTCTAGCTAAAGGCACAACAATATCAAACCCAGTTACCCGTTGTGGGGCTTTTTTGAGATAAGTGAATAGTTCTTCAGTTACTGAAGTGATAATCTCTGCACTTGTAGTGAAACTTTTCACCGCTTCAGTCACTACAAGTAGTCTTCCTGTTTTCTTCACTGAGTTAAATACTGTTTGTTTATCTCAAGGGGAGATAGTACGCAAGTCAATTAACTCAATTCCCTTATCTTTCAATTCCCCGCTGTAAACTAAGTTAATTAAATCAAACATTGTAGGACCATAGCTAACTATTGTAAGTTCACTACCTTCACTAATCAAGTTGGCTTCACCAATAGGGACAGTGTAATAATCACTAGGAATCTCCTGACGAAAAGCACGATAAAGCTTCTTTGGTTCAAAAAAGATAACAGGATCAGGTGATTCAATAGCAGCTAGAAAAAGTCCTTTGGTATCATAAGGATTTGATGGCATCACTGTTTTAAGCCCAGCAATCTGTGCATAAATTGCTTCCAATGTTTCACTGTGGTGTTCCAATGCTTTAATCCCCCCACCCATTGGCATCCTCACTACTAGTGGAGCGGTATATACACCACGAGAACGGTTTCTAATCCTAGCAGCATGGACAAAGATTTGAAACATAGCTGGGAATGAAAAGCCTGAAAACTGGATCTCTACAATAGGTTTAAGACCACCTATAGCAGCCCCAACCCCAATACCAGCCATAGAGTTTTCTGCTATAGGACAATCCCATACCCTTTCACTCCCATACTTTTGTTGTAAGCCTTTAGTTGCACGGAACACACCCCCTTCAAAACCAGCGTCCTGGCCATAGAGTACAACGTTTTGATCTCTTTCCAGTGCAAGATCCATTGCGTTGTTTAACGCTTCAATGTTATTTACTTGGATTTTTGACATAGTTATCTTTTTTTAAATTAGTCTTTAAAGTATTTTTTTGCAATCTGTTTCTGTTCAACTAGTTCAGGGGTTAATTCTTGATAGTTGTAATCAAACACCTCATCTACTGATACAGGAGTATCTAGTACCATCTTTTCATAAGCAGCTTGGATTTCCTGTTCAATTTTGCTGAACATCTCTTCTTCTTGAGCTTGGTTAAGAATTGATCTATCAAACAAGAAGTTTCGCAACCGCTTCACTGGATCACTCTTCATTCCCTCCTCCTCTTCTTGTTTGGTTCTGTAGATAGAAGGGTCATCTGAAGTGGTGTGAGGACCTTGCCGGTAGCTGAAGAACTCAATTAAGACTGGTCCATTACCACCTCTAGCGTAATTAGCAGCATCTTGCATCGCTTCATAACTAGCAATTAGATCATTACCATCAACCCTTACCCTTGGGATCCCACATGCTATTGCTTTAACGCTTAGATCACTAACAGCAGATTCAAGTTTAGTTCTTGTTGAGATAGCAAACTGATTGTTGTTAATACAAAAAACAGTGTTTCACTTGTGGATGCTTGCAATGTTCATCGCTTCATAAAATTCCCCTTCAGCTGTACCTCCATCACCAATCATAGTAACAGCAACATTAGGTTGCTTTTTATAGTGCAACATGTAACCTAATCCAGCAGCATGGGAATACTGAGCACCAATGGTGATGTTAATAGGTAAAGTTTTGTATTTAGCATCTATCTGACTACCTTTTTCATTACCATTTCAGTAGAGTAAAAGTTGTTCTGGTTTTACCCCACGATACAACATTAAAGCCCCACTACGAAACGTAGGACAAACCCAATCATTTTCATTTAAACCTAATCCCATTCCAACCTGTAAAGCTTCCTCTCCCAAATTAGGAGCGAAGTTTAACATCTTACCAGCACGCTGTCAAACTAACATCTTTTTGTCCATCATTCTACTCAAGTTCATTAAGTAATAAGCGTGTTTTAACTGTTCATCAGTTAGGGTAATTTTGTGGTTAGGATCAATTAATTTACCCTCATTATCATAAACCTGATAAAGGGTAGTTGGAACTTTATTTTTAATCAAGATTGCCATATATTTCTATGCTAATTTAAAACTAAGCTATTTTTTAGGAATGTAATAGCTAAAACCAAGTGCTTGTAAAACAGTTGCTAACACAAAGTTAAACGGTTTGTTGTAATGTGGAAGAAAATAAACATCCACTAAACCCAGTTCAGTTAGTAACATCTGCTTTTGGATTGCAAGTGCAATATAGAAAATAATCTCACTGTGATTGGTATTCCAAGAAAGGAGTTGTGCTCCTAAAATTCTTAGGGTTTTCTTGTCATATACAAGTTTAAAACGCACCTTGTCATAACTGCCCATAAACTCAGGACGATCATTGTCATCAACAACTGATATGCCAACATCAAAACCTAACTTCTTAGCACGCTGTTCAGTTAATCCACATGCTGCTAAATTTAAACCAAAGATATGGAGTGCATTGGTGCCAACGATAGATTGGAGTTTAACTTGGTTACTACCAATGATATGCATCGCAGCTACTAATCCACTCTTTACTGCATTGGTAGCAAGATCGATGTTTTCATACTGTTCACTAGCAGCATTGTAAATAGCAGCACAACCCCCAATGACATAAACATCCTTATGATTTAGTGCTTGGAGAAATTCATTAACTTTAATTGAACCGTTGTGAATAAACTCAAAGTTTTGATCTTTAGGAACAAACTTAGTGCTAGGTCTAAACCCAATTGATTGGATCACAAGGTCTGCATTTACTATTCCCTTATCAGTTTCAACTCCTTTGACAACGTTGTTTGTACTATCAACAACAAAGCCCTTAACACTGCAACCCATCATTAGTTTTAACCCATCTTTTTGCATCACTTTTTCAAGTTCATCAGTAAACTCATGATCAAAGTTATTACCAGCAGGCTTATCAAGTAAGTCAATTACTGTTACTTGCTTTTTGCATAACCAAGCTGCTTCAGCAAGTTCCAAGCCAATGTAACCAGAACCAACAATAGCAACTGATTTAATGGTTTTATCTTTACGAAAACTATCGATTAAGGTAAGTGCATGTTGGTATAACTTACAGCTAATTAAGTTCTTAACATTACCACAATATTTGTCAGTGTAGTTAAACTCCAAAGGCTTGTGTGTCACCTTGTTTTCAACATTCATACATATAGGTCATGCTCCTGAAGCGATTACTAGTTGATCAAACTGATCAGTGAACTCTTTATTTGATGTTAAATCTCTAACTGTTACCTGTTTTTTGATTAGATCAATGTTAGTAACATCATGACTCATAAAGATGTTAGCGCCCATCTGTTTCAACTCCTCAGGGTTGGAATAGAAAAGATCATCAGTGTTTTTAACAACACCACTAACAGCAAGTGCAATTCCACACCCCAGAAACGAGATGTTTGTGTTTCTATCATAAGCGTTAACCTTAAAGTCCTTACTTTTTGAAAGTAAAGTTCTAATAAAACTAGTACCAGCGTGATTTATTCCAATCACAATCACTTTTTTCATATATCTTAGCTGCAGTAATTTTTTAAGCTATTTAAGGATAATTTGTGCAGTAGTGATTCGATCTTTTAAAATTAAGCTTTTGCTAGTAATGTAATAAAATCTTGCTAACCACATTTGGTTGTAACTTAGCTTTACCATTGAGTTTTTTCAGCTCAATTAAAAAGCAATATCCCACAGTTTCACCATTTAACTGTTTAAGTAATTGGTCAATAGCAGCAACTGTTCCAGCAGTGGCAAGTACATCATCAACAATAACACACCTTTTAGCATTATTAGCTTGGATTAATGAAGTGGTTGACATCTCCAATACAGCATGTTTTCTGTACTCCAAATCATAGCTAGCACTAATTAATTGCCCTGGGAGTTTATTGGCTTTTCTAACCAATACTAACGGGAGTTGGGTTTTAGAAGCTAATGCTCCCCCAAAGATAAAACCCCTCGCTTCAGGACATACTATCGCTTCTGCATTAATAGCTTTAATAAACTGTGCCATTTGGGTTAGCACAAAATTAAATAGTTGGGGATTGGAAAATACTGGGGTAATGTCATAAAACAATGTACCTTGGTTGGGAAAATTTTCAAAGCGCTTGATTGCTTGATCAAGCAACTTAAAGTTTTGATCCATAAATATCTTTTTTTTAAAAACTGTTAATTCCTGCAATTAACTGCTCTTCAATCTGATCAATCTCTTTAAAAGGATGTTTTTTGTGTTTTAAGCTCAAACGGGAATGAACATAGTTGAAAGGACTGAGTCAACCATTGATTAAACCAAAGCAAAACATTGGTAAAAAAGCAGTTGCAACATCAAATAAACCAACAATAGCAATTAGATAAAAGATCACAAGGTTAAAGTTGCCATCAATCCCACCAAAGTTAAAACCACTGTAGATAATAAAAATGAAAACTAAGCTAGAACTTTCAATCAGATCTATCTTCCACTGCGAGTTGAAGTTATCGTTAAATAAGTTTTTGATAAATACCTTGTCCTTTAAGCTCCTTTTAAACCAGTAAAAGTAAGTCCAAGTTGTTGTTTGTGATACCTTAGCTGCAAAAAAGAGCCAAAACAGATAAACAAAGGTAATTAACTGGATTGTTGATTGGTCTATACTAAACAGATAGTTAGTTAGATACATCACTGCAAACAAACCACTACATAACAAGATAAAGCTAACCAAATAACTTAAACAATAAGCAACACCATATCTAATCAAACAATAAGCTAAGTACAGTAAACTAACTATTCCTATCCCAGCAATAATCCCGTTACTTGATTCAACATCTGCTGCTAAAAATTCTCCTAACAGGTTAGGTTGAACAAGATATAAAACTAGCATTACAACTCCTATAGCTAACAAGATTAGCCATACAAACAAAAACTTCCAGTTGTTTTTCAAAAAGAAATCATGTTGGTTTTTGGTTATAAAAAAGTCTGTGTTCAAGTCACTAGTTGAACTTAAAAGTGAATAGTTACTAGAAGTTTTAGTTAGTGCTTTTGCATCCTTCTGATAGAGAAAAAGCTTTCAGTTTGCACCTGATTCTGAACTGACAAACAGTGAGATTAAAACGATGCTGATTCCATAACTAAAAAAGTAAGAAGTAATGGCTGATATTGCCATCAAATTAGCTAGTTGTTGGACCTGATAATTAGAAAGATAGATAACAACTAAAGCACTAATTAACCAGGTAATGTGAAACTCAAGATTAGCAAAAAAGCTTCTTTTTAAACACAGTTTTCACGATTCGATAATAGAAGCATTATTTCTAATATTTCTTAAGAATAACTCTCCTAAATTCAAGAGATTAATTAGGTTGATGGCAATAACAAAGAAGATGCCCACAAAAGAAAAGACATCAACAACTCCACCAACTGCACTAAAGATAACCAGTGATGACACCACACTTAACCCTAAAGCTAATGCTTTGTATAACCCTAAGAGCTTGTATCGTAGTGTTAATAGAACAGCAGCAATAAGAACGATGATACCAAACGCAATAAAACTAGAAGCAAAATTAGAAACATCTGTGATGGTATTTGCAAGTGGAGCGTTAACCAGACTTGTTTTTGCAGTTGCAATGGTAGCTGCTGTGGGAAATGGATTTGTTAAAAGCTCTTTAACAGTAGCTGCTGTTACAAAGTTTGGTGGGGTGTATGTACCATCACTACTCAAGAAATTACCAACTTGAAACTTAATATTACCACCATATTCTATCCGTTGGTTGTTAGTGTCTAAAAAGCTTTGTAGAGTAGGATTAATCTTAACAGGATCACCGGTTTTGCTAACCGGATCTTCAGTTCTAATTTCACTGATAATATAGTTATGGAATAACCCTGAAAAACCACTGCTATCTGCACTCCTTAACTTTCTTGTATCAGCACTATTTGAAACTGTAATTACATCTGAACTATTGTTGTTATTGTTATTATTCTGGTTATTATTGTCATTACTGTTGCTAGCAACCGCTGAAAAGTGGTTAGGAGCAGCGTAGATATAATAAAGGTTTTTGAGAGTAATGTCACTTGCTTTTTTAATAGGAGATGCCCCATTAGCATCAGTGTTTAAAAACAGATTATCACCACTAGCAAAGCTACCCTTTGCATGTAAAAATTCCCAGAGACTCTTCTCTCTTTCATTAAAGGTGAGATAATCACTACTACCCTCAACTACATTAAAGATATTACGGACATAGTTTAATGCGCCTTGTTTATCTTTTCACAATACTAAAGTTTTATTACCACTACTTGAAGTTCCATTCGCATTTTGCTTAAAAAATTTACCATTGCCCTCAACACTAGCTTGCCCATTACCAGTATTATAATCAGAACTTGATAAGTTTTTAGAGTTGATAAAATCAAGAAAATCGGTGTGTAAACTTTCTTTGGTAACTACATTTTTATTTAACTTGTATTCAAAGGTTAAAGCACTGTTTACAGAAGTGTTTTGGGGAACAACTGCCCTAATGGAAGCATTAATAAAATTATTATCCAGTGAATCAAATAAAACCACTCCATCAGTTGTTTCAAGTGAAAGTTGGTAGTTGTGTTCAACTGAACTAATTGCATTTCTTCTAACCTGAGCATCAACTTGTCTTTTTCTTTGGCGGGTTTTGGCTTGCTCACGGTTTTGTTCAAAGGTGAGAGTAACAGAAGGTAATCCCCCATTAACCAATCAGGACTTGTCAATGTTGTCAAGTTCACTAGCAGTTTTATCATTAGTGTTTTTAGTAATGTTTACAGAAGAAAAGCCCTGAATGAATAAACTGTTAGCATAACTTTTTTCAACACCATCTAAAAAGCTATCAATGTTAGTGATGTTTTCAATCCCGTTGGTTGGTTTTGTTTGCTGAGGATCTAATGAGGTATTGTTAGTTGACTTATGGTTTAAAAAGTAAACAGTTGTAGTGGTAGAACCGTTGAAAACAGCACCTAACCTGCTGTCATTTAACAGTTTGTAACTCCCAAAAATAACACCAAACAAACCCAGACAAACAAGTCCAAGAATAGTTCCTATTTTTAGGATTCAGTCCAAAGAAAAGCGCTTTTTGAACCTCACTAACTATTTTTAATAACTTAAATTTTATATAAATATTAAGTAATGGCAACCATTCAGGAAATCGAGTGTGATTTTTTAGCTAAAATAGCACAAAAATTTACTAATGCAGAGATTGAATTAATTAACAAAGCATTCTATCACGCTAAAACTTGGCATGAAAACCAGAAACGGCTTAGCGGTGAACCTTTTTTTATCCATCCTTTAAGAACGGCATTATCACTAGTTGAATGGAACATGGATCCTATCACTATTTGTGCTGGTTTGTTACATGACATCATTGAAGATACAGACCAAACCGAAGCTAATATAGCAATGATTTTTAGCAAAGAAATTGCTGAGCTTGTCACTAAGGTTACAAAGATTACCAATGAATCTAAAAAGCAACGTCATCTCAAAAATAAAAAGGAGAATCTTAACTTAAAAAGCTTTGTTAACATTGCAATCAATTCTCAACAAGAGATAAATGTAATGGTACTAAAACTAGCAGATCGACTTGATAACATCGCTTCCATTGAGTTTCTCCCCATTGAAAAGCAAAAGGTAATTGCAAAAGAAACTTTAGAACTTTATGCAAAGATTGCTGGGAGGATTGGGATGTATCCTGTTAAAACAAAATTAGCAGATCTTTCATTTAAGGTGTTGGATTTAAAAAACTATGATAACACCCTGTCAAAGATTAACAAGCAAAAGGTCTTTTATGACAATGAGTGGGATAACTTCAAACAACAATTAAAAAAAATCTTAGCGCAAAATCAGATAGAATACCAACTTGAAAGTCGGATTAAAGGCATTTACTCTACATATAAAAAACTAACTGTTCATGAACAGAACATCAGTAAGATCCATGATCTTTTTGCTATCCGCTTAATTACTAAATCAGAACTTGATTGTTATCACATCCTTGGTTTAATTCACCTTAATTTTTTAATTGACAGTAAATACTTCAAAGACTATATTGCCTCACCTAAACAAAACCTTTACCAATCAATTCATACCACTGTTCGTTTAAAAGGGTTAAATGTTGAGATCCAAATTAGAACCCAACAGATGGACAATGTTAGTAAGTTTGGCTTAGCTAGTCACTGGATCTACAAAGAACAGAAAGAGGGATTGTTAGCACCTGCTTTGCAACTTAATTACCTAGTGACAAAACAAAAACACTCACATGATTTTCTAAAAAGGATTTTTGGGACTGATATTATCAAGATTAATGTTAGTGCTAGTCATGAACCTAATGTAATTAAGCAAATTAATGTTGATAGCAACAATAAACTCCTTGATATTGCTTTTGAAAACTATCCCAAGCAATTTGCTAAATTAACCAAAATTGAAATTGATGGGGTTGAGATCAATTCTTTTGATACTAGTGTTGAAAATGAGATGCTGATTGAATTTTACTTTGGCAAGAATAACAATTTGAAATCAAAGTGAATTAGGTATATGAATAACCCTATATACCGTGAAAAGGTAAAAAAGAGCTTGGCTAAACTAGCTAAATCTGGTAGATACAGTGAGTTAGCTTTTTATGAAAAAGAACTGGGTGAAAAACAGTTAAAACTTGCTAGTGAAACTGAAATCCAAAAACGCTTAAACACCCTAAGAATTAAAAAAATGAGTGATTACTTAGCGTTAATTGAGTGTACTAACTTTACTAATGATGAACATTTGTTGTTTCTAGCTAAAAACAACGACAAGTGAAATAAACTAACAAAACCACTTAAGTTTGCTTTTTCAAAAGTAGTTTTTCACAACTCTTACTTTGAACAAATTGAAGGTATTTTTATCACCAAAATAGTGATTGAACCATGTTGTAGTAAGATCCCTGATATGCCTGAACAAGTAACTGGTATCTTAACTAAAAACATTTTAAGTGTTCACCGTTATGGTTGTAAGAATTTACAAAATAAAAAGCAGTTAAAAATTATCCCGTTATATTGAAATATCCAGCAGTTAAAACTAAAACCACGTAAGTTTCGCAGTTACATTAACATTAACGGAGTGTGGAGTGAAAAAACCATTAATAAAATCTGTCAAACAATTATTAATGGTGATGGTTATATTGAAAAAATAATTCCCAAGATCAACAAACAAAAAGATGAATTTGATTTAAACATCACCCTTTTTGTTAATAACTACCAACAACTTCTCACCTTAATGGACCAAATTACCACTAAGAATATCAGCTTTAGTTGAAAATACCTTTAGTTACCAAACACCGCATCATACACTTCTTCATCTCTTAAAAGTAAAACTAAGTGCTTTTTTAGTAGCCGTTGTGGATTGAAACGTGATACTCTCACTCCATAAACTTTCTTTGTAAATAAAATTAATAAAAAACCAGAAACAAAAAATGCCCCAATAATTGAGATTCCTGTATAGAAAAGGATTTGGGAAACTTCAGTTAAATACCGCTTAAAATCATCATTTTGGTTTGGATTTGGGAACTTTTCTAGCATTTGATCAACAAAGCTAGTTATGTTATTTAATGTGTGTTTAATTTGGGTAAAAGCAGCATTACTATCAAAGTTATTAATTTTTTTCAATGAACCTTCAAGTGCATTTAAAGAACTATCTAATCCTGATGCAAATGAATTGTTTTGCGTTAATTTTCGCCCTTCGTTTAAAGATTTTTCAACTTCTGAAAGTGTTTTAACTAGGTTATTTTGGAAGATATTTTGGGAGATCTTTTTAATTTCAGTGTTATATTCACTAATCTTGTTATATCCCTCTTTATAGTAGTTGTTAATAGGTTCACGGTAAGTAAAAGCAAAATAACCAGCAGTAGCAATTCCACCTAACAATAAAATCCCTACCAAAATAATAAGAAAAACTGCAAGTTTTTTTAATAGTCTAATCATGGTCTAATGCTGTTATCACTTCCTCTTCCAAATCAGGATAACGATCTAAGATATCATTAACATGATCAGCTAACTGTTCAGTACTAATAAATCTTGAAAACCTGATCAATCCTCTTTTTTTAGAAGTTAAAAAGGAAAAGACAATGGTTGTAATCAAAATTGCTAACATCCCACCTGATACAGCAACAATGGTTATCATTGTGACATCATAATAATTATTGAACTGTTCAGAAGAAGGGATGTTGTTTTTGATCTTTTCATAGCTACTAACAATGCTTTGTGCTTGTGTAGAAAACTCACTAACTGCACTAATTACACCATCAGCTGTTGCTTGTTTTTTTACAGATGGAGATGAACTAGCAGTACCATTTTTATCAAGATTATTTTTAAAGTTGTCTAATTGTGTTTTACTGTTTTCCAAGTCTTTTTTGGTTGCATCAAGTTCCCTAATCTTTTCTTGACTAATATTACCTAGATTGTTCTGACTCTCTAAGTTCTTTTTGTATTCATCCACTTTTTGTAAAGATTGCTCTAAGTCTTTTTTAACTTGATCTAAATTGTTAGTAATGGAACTTTTGCTAAATTGGTTAGCACTATTTGCTAAAGCATTAGCAAAGGCTTTAGCAGAATTGAAAGAACTATCAATGGAATTACGAGCTTGAACATAAAGGTTAGCTGCTGTACTACGAAAATACAAAGCAGTAATACCAAACCCTAACAGAAATACAAAAACCAACATTCCAAAGAAAAGCAAGATGGTTTTCGAAAACCGATTAATAAAAATAACCATTTAAATACTTGTACTTTTAACCAAACTAATGGTTATAAAAGTGTTTTGAAAACAAAACTACTAGAGTTTAAGTTTAACACCCAATGCGTTGGTTTTAAGTTCTTTTGCTAGTGATTTAACTTCATTTGTATCACTGGAAACACCAGTAATATCAACTGTTTCAAACTTTTCTTCACCAATTACAGTAACCAACCCTTCAACTGCTTTAGTCATTCTTTCAAGACTACTATCTGTATCATTTTCTAGTTTTTGGAACTGTACACTGTATTTACCACTAGCAGTAATTCTTTTGATGTTTTCATCAAATGTTACTCCGTTTTGTTCAGCACGTTTTAAGATTTCATTTTGAAACTCGCTGTCTCTGCTTGCGCGTTCATTTTCATAGATGCTAGCACCAGGGTAATAGTTTTCATTAACCCTGTAATAGGTGTTATCTCCTTCTCTGTAAGCTTCTTCTAAGTGGAGGTTAAGTTCTTTTAAAGAACGGTACACCAAATCATCATCACTATCCTTGTTGGTATTAACATTCTTAACTAAGTACTTGTCAATGTATCCCCCAGCAAAATAACCTTGGAACTGTCTTTCAAACCTTCTGTAGTTGTAAATATCACCAACTGCTTGTTTGAGCTTATTAGCATCAATGGCTGAATTATCACTGTTTTGGAGTGTAACTTGGGTTAAATCAATGTGGGTAAATGGTTTTGAGGCAAACAGATCATAGATAACATTAGTTTTACTTCCCAATACTAATGGGTTAAAACCAAAACTATTTGCTTTACTGGTGGAATAAAATTCCAACTCAACTACGTTTGCAAAGATTTGTTTAGCTACATTAACACCAGTGTAATCACCATAAAGTGAAACTTTTTTAACTGATTCTGGTAATTGCAATTCATTAAGTTGTGAACCATTACCACTTAAACCTCTAATAATTAGGTAAGTAGGTTTTTCTGAATCTATTGTTGTTTTTAAAGCACTGATATCTTTAGCATCAATTGCGAGTGTTTTAACATCTTCAAAGAAGTGGTTTGGGTATGAGTCATAAAGTGGTGAACCTTTAGCAGCAAAATAAGTTCACTTATCATAAGTAAGGTTATTACTAGTTGAAACAGTTGTTGCTTTTGTGTTACTCCATCCGCTGAAACTAGGAACTTGTCTAAACACATCATCATAACCACGGTTGTTTGCCATGAGAGTACCGTTAGTTGTTTGCAAGATTGGCATCAACACGCGGTTATTGAAATATTCAGTTGATTGGTAATAGCTAAGCAGTGAACCATCACTAGCAACATGATCATAATAACCAGCTTTAAAACTAGGAGTAATAAAGTTATCACCTGTTTTAATTAAGCCACTAATTTCAGTTTTAGGAACAGGACGGTCTAAACCCTTTGGACTGTTAGTGATCGCTTCTGATAACTCATTAGCAAAGTTTCTAAATTTCTCACGGAAGTTAGCACCACCAGATAAATCAATCTCACTCTGATAGCTACCATCGTTTAAAGAAAGTGATTTCAACTTTACTTCTGCACTAGGAGATTGTGTTGAGAACAACTTAAAACCGAGGTTACCACTCCTACCTGATGCAACCAAAGCATAACCACTTTGATTAACTAGGTTAGTGATCATAACTGCTGAGAATGTGGTTAACGCTCCAGCACCTAAAACACCAATAGTCCAAAATAATTTACGCTTAAATTTCACACTATTTTTATGTTTTTTAAATTGCATTATTTTTTGTATTATTAGAAACTTTTAATTTGTAAACAGTAGTCTACTTATCAATTTTAAATTAAATCCACTAGTAAACTTCAATAACCCTTTCTCTGAAAGAGCTTGGTAATTTATTAAACAAATAAAAAACACCCTTAAATTGCTTTAAGGATGTAATGAGTTTAAATCTTTAATTTTTGGAGCGAGTAATCGGAATCGAACCGACACGATCAGCTTGGAAGGCTGATGTTCTACCATTAAACTATACTCGCACAAATTTGGTGCCCAAAGCCGGACTTGAACCGGCACACCATTACTGGCGTGGGATCTTAAATCCCATGCGTCTACCATTCCGCCACTTGGGCTGGTGACCCACCCGAGGATCGAACTCGGGACCCTTTGATTAAAAGTCAAATGCTCTACCGCTGAGCTAGTGAGTCTTTTTGATAGGGAGTTAACCCTATCTTTAGAAATTTAAGCTTTAACTGGCTGGGATGGATGGGATCGAACCATCGCATGATAGAGTCAAAGTCTATTGCCTTACCGCTTGGCTACATCCCAAAAATGGTGGACAGGGAGAGATTCGAACTCCCGAAACCATAAAGGTGTCTGATCTACAGTCAGAAGCGTTTAGCCACTTCGCTACCTGTCCATTACTACCAGCAAGATATTTTACAAATTATCTGTTGCTGATCTTCAGGATTTTAACACGATAGGGAACTTCAATACCAACAACATCACATTCATCACCAATTAAACGCCCATAGATTGCAAGGGCAAGGGGTGATTCATTGGAAATTTTGTGTTCTTCAGGATTTGCTTCAAGTGTACCTACAATTGTGTATTTTTCGTTCGATTTAGAACTGTAATCATAGATCTCAACAGTGCTCCCTAAGCTAACTTTTGTTACTTTGGTTTTTGCTTGGTGGTCACTAATTAACTTAGCGTTGGCTAATATATCTTGAATTTCAGCAATCCTAGTTTCAATCTCACCTTGCTGTGCTTTAGCTGCATCATAATCAGCATTTTCACTTAAATCACCCTGATCACGTGCTTCTTGTAAGAGTCTGATAATCTCAGGACGTTTAACTTGGATTAGGTTTTCAAGTTCTTTTTCCAGTTGCTTAAATCCTTCTTGAGTTAGGTAATTTTTATTTAGTTCCATGACAAAATTAAAAGCAGCAAAAACACTTTTATTATTTAATTATTTCCCCTTTTTTTGCCAATTTTTGCTAAAAAAATAGAAAATCAGTATTGCAGTAATATAGATATTAAATAGTAAATTTCTATTTAACTTCGAAATAATAAACTCAAGATCAACAGAAGATTGTGAGTTTTAATACAGATGAGAGAAAACAATAGTAATGCTCAAAACAAAAAGAAGATCCGCTTTTTAGCTTTGGGCATCATTATTCTAATCGTACTAATTGCTTTAATTACTATGCTTTTTATCACTGGAGTAATTAGTCGCAACCGTTAAGATTACTTTTTGCTAGATGACAAAAAAAACACAAGATCTCACTAGTTGGTATGACCAACTGCTAGTTAAAGCAAAGTTAATTTGTCATGGTGAAGTTAAAGGTACAGTTTGTTTTTTAAATAACAGTTGAGGCTTATGGATGGAAATCCAACAGCTTTACAATGATGCAATTGCAAATAAAAATCAATTGTCTGCAATTGCTCTAACTAAATTCCAACCAACTACTAGTTTTTGTTATCAAGTATTCCAAGTACAACTCCCTACCCTTTCTTTTTACAGTGAATATCAAAAGGAAAAAACCCATATCAAAGGTTTTAATCCTGAGCTTTTTTTAATTAATCAAGTTGGTCAAAAACAACTCAATGATCCTTTGGTTTTACGACCTACTAGTGAGATTGCTTTTTGCAACTTATGGAAAAAACAAGAGTTATCTTACCATGATCTACCTTTAATTTATAACCAGTGAACTCAGGTTTTTCGTGCAGAAAAAAACACCAGACCTTTTTTGAGAAACAGTGAGTTTTACTGACAAGAAACTCATGGGCTTTTTGTGGATCAGAGCCAATCTGAACAAGCTGCTATTAGCTTTTGAAATTTATATCAGGATTTAATTATTAACAAACTTTGTATCCCTGCTTTTGTTGGTTTGAAAAGTGAAAGTGAAAAATTTGCAGGTGCTAAAAACACATGGACAATAGAAGCAATTATGCCTGATGGACAAAGTTTACAATGTGCCACTAGCCATGATTTAGGTGACACTTTTACAAAGAGTTTTACTATCAGCTATCAGAGTAAAACTAACCAAAAAATGACTCCAAGTAGTTTTAGTTGTGGGATGTCAACTAGGATCTTAGGAGCAATTTTTTTAACCCACAGCGATGATTATGGTTTGGTTTTACCTTGGTATCTAGCAAGTAAACAAGTCAAGTTATACCTGTTTGATAAAAACAATAACCCTAAAACAAGAGCTTTAGCTTTTTTAGTGAAGGATTTTTTAGAAAAACTCAAAATTCGCTTTAGTTTTATAGAAATTAACAATCAACTAGGTAAACAACTTTTAAAAGGAGAAATAGAAGGTATTCCATTACAGATGATTGTTGATAATGAAAAAACTATTAACATCTTCAACCGCTTAACACGTTTAAAAACCAGCTTAACATTTGCAAATCTCCAAACTGAATTTGTTAATTTAGTTAACAACTACCATACAGAGATGTATAGAAAAGCAAATGATTTAGTTGAACAAAAACTAGCAAGAGTACAAACTTTAAAGGAAATTGAACAAGCATTCAAAAATAAAAAGGCTGTTTTATGTACCGTGAAGTTAACTGGTGAACTTGAACAACACTTAAAGACAAAATACCAAGTTAGTGTTAGGTGTGTTTTTAAAAAGTCAGATGTAACACAAAACTGTCCTTTTACAAATCAACCTTGTTTTGATTCAGTTTTAATTGCACGTGCTTACTAACAAAGTACTGTCAATCACTACCCAATAAAACCCTTGATTATTTGGTTTTATTTAATTTATTTCTAAATATTTTTTACCAGTAATTTTTGTTTAAAAACAAACTCGTTTTGTAAAAGAAAAAAGTTAGAGTTGTTGTATTTCAATAACGATTATTTAGCCTCTAAAATCGATTAGACGATCTTCTGATCGTTTAAGATTTATTCAAATTCAACATGACTTTATGACTTTTACAAACAAAGAAAAAAATTGCAAACAAAGCAAATCATTAGCAGCGTTGATGACAAAATTTAAGCGCTCGCAATTAATCTTGAAACACCAAGCTAATAACATAGCACTGGAGTTGTGAAATGAAAATGATATTAACCTATCAAAACAGCTTATTGAGTTAATAGAAGATACTTTTTCAATGCTTAAAAAAGAAACTGTTGATTTTATCTATGACATCTATATTTATGGCAAAAAGCCGTGTGATATTGGTTATTCTAATTCCACCTATTACAAAAAACTAAACAAAGCAGCTAATAGTTTTTTTGACCATTTTGTTTGAGATTCGTCAATATTAGACAAAAGGATCATAACTAATGGCAGCAATTCTCAACGTACAACGAATTCAAAATAACCAAGTCACTGAGTACACAATGAGTCCAGTGCGTAATTTTGCAAACACAAAAGATGTATATTTTGATGCGCAATTAACAAATATAGAAAGCAAAATTGATAGTAGTAGGGCTCAAATTCACCTTACTATTGCACTAAAATACAACACTAATCTCCCTGATAATATCTTTCAAGCCCACTTCAGTTTAGGCAATTGACAAAGTGATAAGATTCAACTTCAAAAAGCTCCTGATAAAAAACACGATAGTTTAAACAGCATTAAATATTTTTATGCATTTCTAGATGTACCCCGTTCAGCACTAGCAAAAAAAGAAATTAATAGGTTTAGTAATGTGGTTGCTAGAGTATTGAGAATAAGTTTTCGCTTGCAAGATCAATCTGAAAAAGGGAATTGAAGTGACTATCATTTGTTTGATACTGTAGCTAGTGAATTGTATGCAACAGTAATTAAAGAAACAATCAACTTTGGCAACATGATTAAGATTAATGCACTTGATGGTAGTAAACAGCTAACTAGTAGCCAAGGAAGTTTTAAATACAGTTGAACAATGTATGACTATAGGAATTTAGAACAACTTGATGAGGTGAGAAACTTGATCAATATCAGTTTTGACAAACCAGTTCAAATAGTAAATGTTGATGTCAAAATTCACTATGTTCCAACTAAAGGTAGGTTACAAGAGATAAAACAACAAGGTGAGTTTGAAAATAACCTTGATGTTAATGAAAAGCTTAAACTCAATTTAATAGGCAATTGAAATTTTGACAAACATAACAAGAAGCTAATCAGTGATATTTCAGGTACTGGAATCTTTTTACCCCAGGGTGGTTATGGAAGTTATGAAATAATGATTGGCGCTACAGTAGGTAATGATTTCTACACAATTATAGCCAACAACCAGTTTAAGTACGAAACACCTTTAGATGATCTTGAACAAAATGACTTTTTTGAGGTAAATTATTTACCTGTTTACAGTACATACAACTTTAGTGATTTAACTCAGTAAGTATGATTTTTTCAATTAGTAAACGAAAGTTAATTTGCGGATTTTTGCTAGTTATTTTAACAATAGGTGGGGTTTTGGGTGGTGTTTATTTAGTTACTAAAAACAACAAGGATAACTACCAAAATGAAAGTAATTTCAACAATCAAGAACAAATTAGTAAAATCCCTAATTTCAAAGCTATTGGTCCTGAAACACAACGTATCTTAAGAGAAAGAAACTATCCTTTAGATGATAGTGGTTATTATGTTTATAAGTATGGTGAAATTAATAGGTATCTAAGAAATGAAAGTGAACTAGATGAATTAATTAACTATAGAGTGATGGTACCTTCACTTAAATTACATCACAAAAGGGTTAATTTTGATAAGGCATTTCTTGAAAGTAAATTAAGAAAATGGATTATCAAAGCAATTAAGCAACATAACTATTTCCAACACTTTGAAAATGAACCAAATTTAAGAGTTCAATATAACATGAATATTCCAGCACAAAAAATTGATGTTAATGCTGTTTGATCTTATAAAAAAGATAATGATGCTGCTACTGGTAAGCCAATCCGATATTGAGATCAATTTGAGCTTAAACTTAAATAATAAATCTTTATAATTTTTACTAGATTTACTAATGCAAACGCATGAAATTCTTTTAAAAATTAAAGAAATTGCTAAATCAAAAAACTTTAATCTTAATTTAGATGAAAAGACAATAAATCAACCACTTCGTGAGTTGAAAATCGATTCACTTGATATGTTTAGTATTGTTGTTAGTCTAGAAAATGAATTTGGGATTAGTTTTGATGATGAAAAGTTAATGAATCTAAAAAATCTTGCTGACTTGGTTTTAGAAGTTAAAAACCTTTTAGCAAAAAAAGGGGTATAGTTCAAAGGTAGAACATCTGTCTTCAAAATAGAGTGTTGTGGGTTCGAGTCCTGCTACCCCTGCCATAAAATATAAAAGCTTAGTAAGTTTTTACTAAGCTTTTTTCAATCCCCCCATTCCCCCAACCTCTATTTTGTGTTACTAGTGCCTAAGGTGGTATTGGAGTATCACAACCTGAATAACCAAGTAGTCAAAGAGAGTTTGGAAGTGGAAGCAACTGATTCTTTTGATCCCACCCAAAGGTTGCAAAAAGATAGTCCAATGAAGGATACAGGAAAGATGGGGGAGAAACTCCAAGAGACCATGTCATCAATGAGTGGTGGTGGGGCTACATCTCCTCGCAAAGCCCTCACCATTGAGGTGGAAAGGGGGAGTCAAAGTGATTCACTTTTAAAAAACGACTTTGCCAAAAAGCCACTGAAACATAAGAACAGTAGTGGGGAGGTGAAGTTGGATGCGAGTGGGGAGTTTACTGAGGCCTGAAAACCATTGTTGACTACTGATCAAATAGCAAGAGAGAAGGGGATGGGGGCGACTTAGACTTTCTCCCCTGAATCGGCAACAACAAACCCTTCTCCAACTCCCACACTGCTTCCCTTTCTTCTTCTTCTTCTTCCCCACTCCCCACTTTTTCTAACATCAATGTCGGGGTTAAATCAATGATCACTCATCTCAACAAAGAAAACACCCGGTGGGTGTTTACCCCTAACTCTTCACCAGACATTTGAACGGGAGCAGGTTATAGAAAAGCTAATAACAACAATAACGGCATCTCCTTGACAAGTGTGTTGCCTAGTAGCAATAGTAGTCAACAGTTTAATCCCAATTCAGATGATAATAAAGTCACTCAAGGTGGTGGCTCCCCAGCCAAAAAAACAACCACCTATTCCTTTTTACCCAATTCCATCAGTCCCACCAGTGACTGGATCAACGCATTGACTTTTACTAACAAAAATAACCCGCAGCGCAATCAACTGTTGCTCAGAAGCTTACTAGGAACTATCCCGGTATTGATCAATAAGAGTGGAACGGGAGATGAGTTTACCCATACGAGTGAGCAGAAATGGGATAAAACGAATGAAAAAGATGGGAATTTACCTGGGTTTGGGGAGGTGAATGGTGGTTTTTATCAACTAAATAAAAAACTTATTAGCTTATTTTTATTAGGTTTTTACTTATTTAATAGTTAAAAAAGTTTTGAATTTTTCTTAGTTTTTTATTTGTTTAATAGTTAAAAAACACTAGGCTTTACCTTTATTTAATTAATAAAACCTTTACCCCTATTACCAAACCATCCATAACACCAACTTGTTTGTGTTGTTCAAGTCTAGGGATGTAAAAGTTAAGTATGACAGTTCAAGTGGCTCAAATAACCAGATTAGTTTTGATTCAACTAGTCAAGCTAACAAACCCGCCTACATCGTTGAATTTACTAATTCCACCAACATTGGCATCAAGTGAAGGGTAGTGAAAAAATATCAGTTAGATGTACCGAATGTTTCTAGCAACATGAACGAAGTACTGAAAAATTTAATTCTTGAACAACCTTTGACTAAGTATACCTTAAACAGTAGTTTGGCTAAAGAGAAGGGTAAAACGCAAAGGGAGGTGCATCTGGGTAGTGGGCAAGCAAATCAGTGACGATCGATGCGTAATCAACATGGCCTAAACAACAATCCCAGTCCCAATGCATCAACCGGATTTAAACTCACTACCGGCAACGCATATAGAAAATTAAATGAGTCCTGACCAATTTATCAACCAATTGATGGGACCAAGCAGGGCAAAGGGAAGGATAGTAGTGGGTGGAGTTCAACAGAAGCAACAACGGCAAAAAATGATGCGCCCAGTGTTTCTGGAGGGGGATCAGACACCACTTCAAAATTTAAAAGTTACCTCAACACCAAGCAAGCGTTAGAGAGCATCGGCATCTTGTTTGATGGGGATGGAATGAGGAATGTGGTTACCCAGCTCTATTATGCTTCTACTAGCAAGCTAGCAGTCACCAACAACCACATTGTCGTGATGGGTAACAGCTTTCTACCCAGCTTGTGGTACTGGGTGGTGGAGCGGAGTGCAACAACTGATTCATCATCAAAACCCACCTGGTTTGCTAATACCAATTTAAACTGAGGGGAAGATAAACAAAAACAATTTGTTGAGAACCAGTTGGGGTATAAGGAAACTACCAGTACCAATTCCCACAACTTCCATTCCAAATCTTTCACCCAACCTGCATATCTGATCAGTGGCATTGACAGTGTCAATGATCAGTTGATCTTCAGTGGCTTTAAAGCGGGGAGTGTGGGGTATGATAGTAGTAGTAGTAGTAGTAGTAGTAGTAGTACCAAAGACCAAGCACTTGCTTGATCAACAACAACTAGCTTAGATAGTAAAACGGGGTATAGGGATCTAGTGACCAACGACACGGGGCTAAATGGTCCGATCAATGGGAGTTTTTCAATCCAAGACACCTTCAGCTTTGTTGTTCCTTATTCGGGGAATCATACAAATTCAAGTGGTTCATCAGGAACCATTAAAACGGCTTATCCGGTGAAAAACACAGAAAAATCAACTGTCAAGATCAATTCTTTGATCAACGCTACGCCGTTGAATAGTTATGGGGATGAGGGGATTGGGGTTAGAAATATTTTTATGAGTTTAAAACAAGGTAATGCAGATAACTAGCTAAATCAACAACTGGAGGTTTTGTAGCCCCATTTCTTAAATCCAAATTATGTAAGTTTTGCTGTTTAAGTAAATCCATAAATTTACCATCTTGAACTTTTATCTGTTCTTTTACGTGTAAAGTGAAAAGTAGTTGATTGTCTTTAAATTGAAATAGAGAACCTGGATAATCAGTATTTTGAACTAAGTTATAATCCAAATCACCATCAACTATGAACTTGACATCCATTTCACCATTTCATGATGAAGGGATACCAGAAAAAGGTGCAAATCAACTAAATAACCCAGTTAATTTGTATCCACCTTGGTACTTTATGTCAATTTCAAATTTAAATTTGTATGGATAATGTTGCCTAAATTCAATTCCATTATTTTTTCAATCAATGGTTGGATTATTTTCCTTGTTTTCAATTTTTATGCTTGTTAAGTTTAGTTTTATGTCAGTATAGGAAGTTAGCTTTCCTCTTAATCAGTCAGACATATAAAGACCTTCAAGCCCTTGTCTAGGAAACTGAATTCCTTTTTCACTAAAGGCTTTCTTTGCATTTTCACTTTCATCTTTTTTATTATTTTTGTAATAATCTGACGTTGCTTTAGTAAAGCTATTAATTAAAAGTGAAAAAGTTTTATTTTTATCAGCAGCAAAAGAAGTTTTTAGAGCATCTATTAGTTGAGTCTTATCAGTAACATCTTTCTTTTGATTTTTTCAATAATCTTTAAATTCTTTAGCATTTTCAAATGATTTATTAAATTGTTCTTGTTGTTCTTTTAAGCGCTTAGCTTCCTCTTCTTTTCGCTTAAGTTCTTCTTCTTGTTTTCTTCTTTCCTCAGCTAAAATTCGTTGTTGTTCTTCATAATCAGCTTTAGCTTTTTCACGTTCTTTTTTGAATGGTTCAATTATTTCTTTTTCAAATTTTGTTTTAGCTAAATCTAGTTGTTCATCAATTTTTAAAACTGAATTAAAGATATTTGTATTGGAAAGAAAAAGTGAATCACTTACAGCAGTTTTAGCTATTGAAGTGAGATCATTTTGATTTTTATCAACAAGTTTATTAATTAGAGGTTTTCAAAACAATTGGGTATTTAGATCGTTACCATTAAAGCTATTTTGCAACTCTTGTAAATTCAAAAAATTAGAAGTTTGGGCTTTTAAATCAAATTGCAAGTTAACAGTGTTGTTACCACCTTCATAATCAACTTCAAAATCCATTTTGATTTCAAAGCTATAACGAATCTTATCTTTAATAACAATGTCATTTTTTTAACCAATTCAAGATTAAAGTCTTTTAATTGAATTTTCTTTAAGTTGTATTGATTAAATATTTCAACAATACTTTCGGTAATGTTTAAACCTTTTGGATGCAATTGTGGAAAGAAATTTTCATTAAGGAATTTAAAAAAATTCTGTGGAACTTTAGGCAATTTATCTTCATCATTAATTGGAAAAATTTTGTTAGTTTCATTAATGCTTGATTACAGCCTATTTAATAAATCAACTGTTTTTTTAATACCTGATTTAAAACCACTTAAAAGATGAAAAATATCTATAACATTAAAGTTCCTAGGATAAAATTCATTCTTAAATTTCTCTTGAAATAAGTCAAAGTTTTTATCATAATCTTTCTCTTTAGCAATATAGTTTTCTTCTTGCTCTGTTATAGCTGTTTGCTGTTGGAGTAGAATACTATTTTCTCTACTATTTGTTGTACTTGATTTTCTTAGACTAGGTTGACTTAAATTTGCAGCTGAGCCATTATAGATAGAAGGGACAATAAGTACACCAGCAGTTAAAGTTGATGCAAAAGAGACAAAGAGAAAAGTTTTAATTTTAAAACGAGATTTTTTGATAGCTTTCAAAGTTAATAATTAATATTGAAAATAATTAGCTAAAACTAAAAAAGTTACAAACGAAATTGAATTTGTTTAAAACTAAAACAGACAGGGAAAATTTAACATTATATTCTAACTCTGAATAGCAAAAAATATAAGAATAGCTTTAATTCAAAAAAGTAATTCGGATCTTAAAAAATATTTTTTAATAAAGATTAATTGCCAGCAACTTGAATCTAAGTAATAAAGTGAATATTTATTTTTATTAAAAACTTATATTCAAATTTGTAGTCTATTTTTAACTAATATAAAAAAGTTGAATATTTAAAAACAATTAATTTTGATAATTAATAATCCAGGATTAATAAGTGCTTTTCAAAAAATTTACTTGGGTCATTCCAAGTTTGTTTTTAACAATTATTTCAACATCTTTACTTATTAGTTGTGCAACTAAAAGCGATAACACCTTAATATTTAATATTTCACTTGATCATAACGCTGATACATCAATAGAAAAATTCTTTACTGTTTTTTCAAAAAAACTTAGTGGAAAATTGAATAAAAAAATTAATGTTAACTTTAATATAGTTGATGATTCCTTTACAAAAATTAACAATATTCAAGCTAATAAAGCAGATTTTGCTTTTGTTAATTCACAAGCTATTGCTTCAAATAATTGGTTTGGCTATACGCCATTGATACAAACTTTAACAACAGCTTTTAAAGAAGATTTGGAGCTTGATTATTATGAAGATGGTAATTTACAAAAAAAAGCTGAAAAAACGAATTTGCTTTTTCTAAGTCCACCTTACAAAGAATGAGATGATATCAAACAAAAATGAACTGGAAATCGTTATGACTTTCTTTATGAACCTTCGAAGTTAGTTTCTTTTTACAGATCAATGATTTTAATAACTGGTTCAGCTAGTGAAATTACAGCTATTAAAAAAGCGTGAAATGAAAAAAACTGAAATCAGTTTATGAAATTTGGAATTGGTCATGGACAAACAAATTCAGCTTCACGTTTTGAGCTACCTGATCTTTTATTTAGAAAACATTTTGCTAAAAATTATCCCGGATTACAAAATGCAATTAATTCTGATCCCGATAAATTTGCCGTAGTTAGAGGAAGAGAGATAGGTATAAATAAAAACATCAAGATTGTTTTTGATGATGCTAATTCATTTTCTTGAACACAAAATATTAAAGGTTCAAAAAGACCTTTTTACACTCCAATTGATCCTAACGATAGATTAGAAATTCTCACTTATAGTGATCCGCTTTTGTATGACATTGGTATTGTTAGCAACAATTTATCAAGGATATATCAAAAAGCTATTGGTGAAATTTTTATTGAGTTAGCACAATCAAGTGAAGATCTATATGGGCCTTCAATTGGTTATAACGGCTATAAAATGATTAATGATTTTGAGAAAGAAGTTGTTGAAATAATTGAAAAAACCTATGGAAAATAAACCAATTCTTTCTTTTGAAAAAGTATCAATAATATACAAAAAAGCTCCACTTTTGCAAAACATTAGTTTTAAAGTAATGGCAAAGGAAAATGTTTGCTTATTAGGTAAGTCTGGAGTTGGAAAATCGAGCCTTTTAAACAGTGTTACTAATACAAAAATAGTTAAAAGTGGGTTAGTTTATTTTGATGGTGTTGCTTCAAACAAAAAGGAATACAAAAAACTGAAAAAACAGTGCAGTTATCTGGATCAAATACCAAATTTAATTGACACTGATTATGTATATGAAGCAATTTTAAGATCTGCTAAACAAAAATTAACTTGATTACAAAAATTAATTTGTTTTGAACCTAAATGAATTAAAGATAAGATCTTAGCAATACTAAAAGAAGTTAATCTTAATGATTATGTTAGTTGTATTATTAAAGATCTTTCTGCTGGACAAAAACAAAGAGTTGAAATTGCTAAGCTTTTTTTTAAATCACCAAAGCTACTTTTAGTTGATGAACCAACCACAGGATTAGATCCTTTAACCGCTTCTAAAATAATGGATTTAATTACTGATTTTGTGAAAAGAGAAAAAATAACTTTGGTTTTTGTAACACATGATATAGATTTAGCACTGAAATATAGCACCAGAATTATAGCACTTAAAAATCATGCTTTAGTGTTAGATAGATTAACAGAAAAACTAACAAAAGAACAACTTTATAAAATTTATGATAACTAAGTTGTTTTTTCACCAAGTTGGCGATAATAAAAAACGCTTAATTTGGTATTGAAAACTATTAATAATAATTGCTGTTTTGGCTATTGTCATTTACAGTTGAATAGATAACTTTTCTAGCTTTAATCAGTTTGGTTTAAATGTTTTTATTAATAACATTACAAGCTTATTTACCCCCAATCTTAACCACGAATATACACTAGTAAGATTCCTAGCACAAACTGCTTTTTTTGTTACAGGAGGTAGCTTTTTAGGATTTATTTTTGCGATCCTATTTTCCTATTGAACTGCATTTAAAATTCAACCCTTTTACATTGCTCTACCGATCAGGTTAATAACTATAGTTTTAAGAGCATTTCCCGTACTTTTATTTGGTTTTTTATTTAGTAATTTATTTAATAAACAACTAGCAGCTACACTAACGATTAGCTGGTTTAGCTTTTTATGGAATACAAAATACATTACTACATTTTTTGAAAACAGCAATTTAAAGTATTTTTTTAACAAAAAAATTAGAGAAGGAAGTGGTTTTAAAGCTTTTTGAACTACTATTTTTCTTAGTGAAAATGAGCGACTATGGTTGTTTTTTCTTTATAGTTTAGAAGCAAATTTTCGTTGAACTACGCTTCTAAGTATATTTGGCATTGGTGGCATAGGACAACTAATTGTTGATCCTTTAAGTATAAGGGTGCAGTTTGATCTTGTATTAATTCCATTAGTTGTTTTAATAACCTTTCTAATTTTTATAGAAGTTGTTGTTTTTTTATTATCAAGTTTTGTTTTTGAGAAAAATAGTGAAGATTTAAGACCAATTTTAAAAACAACAGTTATTGAAAAACGAAAGTGAAAAAGAATTATATTTATTTTGTTTATTGTAGTACTAATTAGTCTTAGTTTAGCCAATTTAGTGACTATTGATTACAGAATTAACGATGCTGAATTTTTACAAGATTTTTTTAACCAGTTTTTTCAGTTAAAAAGTAATCTTTTTTCAAGTAATGATCCTAATATAAACCCAATTTTAATGTTAGTTAAACTTACAACTCAAGCTATTAGTTTAATTAGCTTGGTTGTAATCTTTTCTATTCTCTTTGGTTTTATATCATGTAATTTATTTAAAAAGAGATTTTCAATTAGTTTTAAGATCTTATTACTTTTTGTTAGAGTAGTTCCTAGTATTCTGTTGTTTAGGCTACTAGATCCTTTATTTCTAGAAGCAAAAACAACTATTATTTTAGTCTTACTAATTAATCATGGTTCAAGTTATGGCCAATTGATGTCAATTAACTTTAATAAGGCAAATCAAAATATCATCAATAACTATAAAAATCATGGTATGACAAAAGGTTTTATTTTATGAAACTATTTGTTAGTTGAAAATAAACCTAATTTAATAAACATTACCAGTGATGCTTATGATAGTGTAATTAGGGATTTAATTTTGTTTGGTAGTTTTGGCGGTTCAATTATTGGTAGTAGAATTACTAATTTTTTTGAAAGAGCTCAATTTGATAATCTAGGTTCTGTTACAATCCCATTAATGGTTTATCTAATTGCAATAGAAATAATTTTTCTTTCAGTTAGATTAACTAGAATTTCAGTTTTTAAGAACTACCTTTACTAATGATAGTTTTGAAAGAAGCGCTCTAATATTAAAACTGCAGCTAATGTATCTTTAGCCTTTTTAAAATCCTTATGTTTTAAATCCATTGTTATAAGCTTATCTTTAACAGCACTTGTAGTATTACTTTCATCAACCAAAATTATTGGCAAATTAAAACGTTTTTCTAAAAGTTGTTTAAATGATTTAATTGCCTTTTGAATATCAGAATAATAGTGAAATTTGGGAAAACCTATCACTATTTTTTCAAGTTCATACCCATCGTTTTTAATTCGCAAAAATAAGTTGTTAACAGCAGTTTTGAAATTATTTTTTACTTCAAAAACATGAAATGCAGAAGGATATTTATCTAGTGTATTGGCAATTGCTGTACCTATTTTTTTCAAGCCAAAATCAATTGCTAATATATATTTCACTATTTATTTTGAAACAATTCATTAAGCTTTTGAGGGGTAACATTATCCTGAAAAGAACCTCTAAATAACTTATCATTGCCTCCGCCCTTTAAATTAAAACTATTTCTTAATTTTTCAATAATGGTGGTAGTTTTATTTCCTATAACAATAAATGAATTACTTTCATTGAATTGATTAATTATCAAGAAATTTTTAGTTTGATTTTGATTGAAAACATCATGTAGTGTTTGTAGCAATAGTTTAGGTTCTACGTCATTAAAAGTGGCAATTACATAACTTTTATTTTCATCTACTAAGGATAATAATTGCTTTTTAATTGATAAAGCTAAAGCTTGCTGTGATACTTTATAGTTTTTTGTTTTTAACTGGTTAATATCATTTTTTAAAGCTAATAAAGTATCAGATGCATCTCTTAATTGGGTAATTTTTTCAGGTAAGATAAATTTATCTAGCCTTTGTTGCAATTCTTTTAACTCAACTTTAAAAATTGAACTATCAATCAAAGATAGAACTTTTTCAAGTTCTGATTTTAATTGGATTAATTTTTGATTTTCTGCTTTTAAATAGTTGTTAATAGTTTCATTACTGCTAATGATTTCAATCCTTCATCTTCCAGCTCCTAAAGAATAGAAATCAGTAATAAAACAATCTTCAATTGAAGCAGTGTTAGCTACATGAGTGCCACCACACAACTCAACACTATAATCACCAAAGCGGATCACTCTTAATATTTCATGTTGAGAATATTCCTCTTCAAAATAAGCAATTGCATTTAGTTTTTGACTCCCTTCAAAATCAGTAAAAATCTCTTTTGAGCTTATTTTTTGTTTAATCAAAGAGCGAATTTTATTTTCTACTTTCTCAAGTTCATTTCTTGTTAAATGACGATTCAAATTAAAGTCAATAGTTGCTTTTTGCGCAGATTTAAAAGCACCACTTTGTTTAATAAGTGGATCAATTTCTTTTTGTAAAGCTGCATGTAAAAGGTGTTCTAAACTATGGTTGTTAGCAGCAAGTTTTCTTCAAGTTTCATCATGTGATAAAGTTACTTGATCATTGAGTTTAAAACTACCTACTAAAAAGTAGTGGAAGTGTTGTTTATTAGGTCCTTTAAATACACCTTGAAAACTGATTTTTTGATCATTATTATTAGAATGATTAATGCAACTTCCTTCATCATATCTCTGTCCTCCAGAAGTAGCATATAAAACTGTTTGGTCAAAAACTACATAACCACTTTGATTATTAAGTTCTTTAACTGGTAAATAATTTTCATCAAAAAGACCAATTACCTTAGCATTAATTTTATTTTTGTGATAAAAAAAAGTACTTTTAGTTTTGAAATTAACTAAATTAATATTTTGTTTTTCAAAATTTATAGTTTGGTTATTTTGCTTAGAGATAGAACGATGTTTGGCCATTAACTGATCAAATACTGTTCAATCAATAGTTAAACCTTTTTGATTAACTAGTTCTCTTATTATTTCAACAGGAAAACCGTATGTTTCGTTCAATTGAAATGTTAATTGGGGAGTTAGAGTATTGTTTTTAACACTTTTTTCAAACAGCACTAAACCTAAATCAATCGTTTTATTAAATGCATTAATCTCTTTTAAAACTACCTGTTTAACAGTTTCATTTTTAGCTTTTAAATGTTGATAATAATTCTCATATGAAGCGATGATTTCATCTATTATCTTTTCAATAAATGCTAAGTTTAATTGCAATTTCTTACAAGCTATTAAAGCACGTCTTAAAAGTCTTCTTACTACATAATTTCTCTCATTAGGACCAGGTAAAACTCCTTCTGAAATGGTAAAAGTGATTGCTTTAAAGTGATCAGCAATAATCCGAAAATAACTCTGTTCTTTCACTTTTTGAGGATCGAATGTAAAGTAAGAGTTGGGATCATATTTAAATGGACAAAAAGCTTCAATTATTTTGATTAGCTTTAAAAAGATGTCAGTATCAAAATTGGTTGGACTATTTTGTAATACTGAAACAAGTCTTTCTATTCCAGCACCTGTATCAATATTTTTTTGAGCAAGTTCTGTATAGTTGCCATTACCATCATTATTAAATTGACTAAAAACAATGTTTCATATCTCAACATAACGATCATTTTCAATGTCCTCAAAGAAAAGTTTTTCACCAATTTTTTTAGGATCAAATTTCTCACCACGATCATAATAGATTTCAGTGCAAGGTCCACAAGGTCCTAAACCTAAGTCTCAAAAGTTACGACTTTTGTCACACTTAATAATGTGATTTTTATCAATTTTATGCTTAATTCATCTTTTATAAGTAGTTTCATCATCTTCATAAACAGTGATATAAAAACGCTTAGGATCTAGCTGATAATAATTAACTAAAAGATCAAAAGCAAAATCAATTGCTTCTGTTTTAAAATAATCACCGATTGAAAAATTTCCAAGCATCTCAAACAAAGTTTGATGTCTTGAAGTAAAACCCACATTTTCAATATCATTTACCCTTAAACATATCTGTGCATTAACAAGGCGTTTAGATGGTGGTGTTTTTCTAGCACTGAAATAATCTTTTAAAGTAGCAACTCCTGAATTGATTCATAATAATGATGGGTCGTTGATCGGAATTAGTGATTTTGAAGCTAAAACCAGATGGTCTTTCTTTGCAAAATAATCTAATCAGGTTTGCCTTACTTTATCAGTTGTTCAATTCATTGCTTAATTTTAAATGCAATTTACCAGTGATAAAAATAACTATAGTTCTTTTATTTGCTAATTTATTTTTATTTCAAACTTTTTGTTAGCAATTTGTGCATAAACATGATTATCAGCTAAGAACTGCTGAAACTTATTTTGACTGTTTACTGTTCATAAATTTAAAGGTAAGTTAAGTTTTTTGATCATTTGGGGATACTTTTCATATATTTTGGTTCATGGGTGGAGGAATTGACAAATCTTTTGGATTCTAGCTGTACTAATTGTTTCAAACTGTTTTTTAGTCCAAAATAAAAAACCTTTTTTGTAACTATTATCTAAATCATAAACTTTTTGCAAAGATTCAAAGTTAAAGGATGAAAACAAGATCTTATCTATTGCTTTTTTACCATAACCTTTAACTAGGTCAACAAGCTTCTTTTCAATTCCTAAATATGGTTTTTGATCAGTTTTAATCTCAATATTGATTAACTTAAATTTATCTAAATAAAGATCTAAGAACTCTTTTAAAGTTAGGATCGATTGAAATTGAATTTTAAGGTGAAAAAAAGCACTATGATCATCTCTTTTTAAACTAACTAATGATTCAAACTCAACCTCCTTATTAACTAATGCGGTTCTCAATGTTGTCTCATCATGAATGATAACTAACTGTTCATCTTTAGTTAAATGAACATCAAGCTCTATTCCATCAAAACAATATTCAAAAGCTAAATCAAATGCTAGTTTGGTGTTTTCTGGAGCAATGAATGAATAACCCCTATGTGCTAAAAGCAATTGCTTGTTATGCATTATCAAGATCTCTTCAACGGTATGAAGCTTTATTTAATCGTTTAATTTCCATGCTATTTGAGATAAAAACAATTGATCCACATATCAAACCAAACAAAGCAATGGATAAACAAATAGCAGCGATAATTTGATAACCAGTGTTACTAGTATTACTTTGTCCTGCAACTGTATATTTCTTACCAACTTCAGCAGTCACAGTGTAAAGTCATCCATCAGTAGAAAAACCAATAAAACTAAGTAAACCAACACTAGATGCATAGTTATTTTTACCAATATCAATTTCACCTATTTGGTTATATCTGACTGTAACCATTCCCCATGATAAGATACCAGTAAAGATATAGAGAATGGAAGAGAAAGTAATTAAAGTGATGTTAGCAGAATTTGTTTGTACAAAACCAAGTAGAATAAATGCTAGAACAAATACAATACCAAGAACAGTACATATCATTAAAAACAAGATATAGCTTTTACACTTATCTGCTAATCTACAAAGATAAACACTAACAGCACTTCTCAGTGCATAAGTTCTAATTCCCCCAATTACAGTTACTAATACTACAGGCGCTAAAAATGCATTTTGCAACATCTGTAAAAGGTAATAAGCAAAAGTGCTTTGAAACACATACATCCCCATTAAAAAGAAGGATAGTAACCATAACTTTCAGTTTTTTAAGGTCACTAAAATCTGGTTTAAATTGCGTTTAAAACTTACTAAAGTGGTTTGACTTTGTTTTTCAATTGGTTTTTCCTTAACAAAAAACAAAACTGTAAATCCAGTAATTACTAGCATTATGGCAATGATAAAAGCGTATGCAGCAAATGGTTTTGAATCAGCATTCTCACTACCTCCTGATGGATAGAAAATGCTGGTAATTATCAATGCAATTAGAAAGATAAATATTAAACCTCATATTCCATTAGCAGCTCCCTGAATTCCAAAACCAAGTGCTTGGTTTTCTTTTGTTGCTTGTTGACTAGCTAGTTTTCATAATGGTGTTCAAAAGATTAAAGTACTTGTTATCCCTCATAACCCTCATATTACACAATACTGAATAAATAAAGCATCATGGCTTTGTTGGTTTTTAGTTAAGATGTTGGCTGCTAATCAAAAAGTAATTGCTCCAGTAGTAATTGCTGATAGAAATAACAATTTTCTAGAACTGAAGCGATTTGTTAAAAACCCTCCTGGTAGTTGAGTGGCAAGTGTTACATAACCAATGATAGAAGTAACAGTAGCAACTTCATCCTCTGTAATTCCTAAGTACAAGTGGAGGTTAGGAACAACATTCTTAACATAATAGGGTGCAGCAATTACAAATACATCAATTGCTCCCAAAATAATTAAGGCAAGAATTTGTTGTTTTGAAAAATCCTTTAAGCGTTTTTTAAATCCTTTTTTTGTTGTCACTATCACTAATGATAAAGTGGGATAAATTAAATATACATCTAATAATAAAAGTGGATGGAAGTGAAACGTTCTTCACTTACTTTTAAAAAGAAAAATAATGTTTACTAGAAAAACTATTTTTTCTTAAATTAATCCTGCTCCTAAACAAATTTGATCAAGTGTATATAATACACCAAACTGTCCAGATGCAACACTTATAACAGGATTTTTAAATGTTATTTCCAGTTTATTATCTGATAATAATTTCAACTTTGCAATTTCTGGTTTTTGAGCATGTCTAATTCTTACCAGAACTTGACTAGGAAGTTGCTTTGGTGTATACAACCAGTTAAATTGATCCAATAAAATTGTTGTTTTCAATAATTCTTCTTTGTCACAAGAAACAAATAATTCATTAGTTTCAATATCCTTAGCAACAACAAAATGACGTTGTTTTAACCCCCCTAAATTTAATCCACTGCGTTGACCAATCGTATAAAACCAAACACCATCATGTTCACTAATAGTTTGTTTGGTTTTTCAATCCTTAATTAATCCTTTTTTTACAGGTAAATAGTTTTTTAAAAAATCACTGAAATGTCTTTCACCAATAAAACAAATTCCAGTTGAATCTTTTTTATCTGCAACTTCTCAATTATTTTCTCTAGCAATATTTCTCACTGTTATTTTTTTTAAATCTGCTAAAGGAAAAATAACATTCTGAAATTGTTCTTTTTTAACATTTGCTAAAAAATAAGTTTGATCTTTATTGGTATCTTTAGGAATAGAAAGCAAAGGCTGATTTTCTATCATGTTTATTTTGGCATAATGACCAGTTGCAAAAAGAGAATTAGGGTTAATTTGCTTACAAAAATCATGCAATAAACCAAACTTAATAAAACGATTACACCAGATGTCTGGATTTGGGGTTAACCCTTTTTTGAAACTTTGAATCATAGGTAAAAAAACTTTGTTTCAATAAGCTTCAATTAAGTTTTTTTTTATTAACTTAATTCCTAAAGAATTAGCGATTTTTTTAGCCTGTTGGAAGTCTTGAAAAGATGAACAACCTGATTTGTTATTATTTATTTTCTTATGACCATAAAAATCATTATTAAGTGTCTCATCCCAACATTCCATAAAAACACCAATAACTTCTTGGTATTGCTTTTTTAAAAGTAAAGCACTAACAGCAGAATCAACACCACCGCTTAAACCTATAAAAACTGTTTTTGCAATAATTGACATTTTTAATAAACAGCGTGAATAGCAAACCTGTTTACTAATCTTTGGTGAAATCTATTAGGATTAATGCCTTTTGTAATAGCAAGTGCAGAAATAAACACTATTAATGCTTCATAAAAATTTTGACAGCACTGTTGATCACTATCTTTAGGATTTTCTACAACTTTTGCTAGATAATCTAGCTGTTTAATTACTTCAGTTTGGATAAAAAAACCATCACTTAACATTGGTTTGAAAAAAAATGGTTGGTCATCATAATCATCATCTTCATAAATAACAATATTGTCTTGTTCTCGTTTTAAACACAAATTAAAGTTAATGCGAAAAGTCTCAAAATCAACCGCTTGAAATTCAGTTTGTAAAAATTTTTTAAAAGCTATAAGTTGTGGTTTCATTACACCAGTCTAAAAAGTTTTAACACTTCTTGTTCAAGATAGCAATCCTTAAACAGTTTATTTCAGTATTACTTAAATAAACTACTAACCAAAATACTGTAAAAGGTTTAATTTAAAAACTAATTTTCTTTATTATCTAAGTTTAAGTTATTAAGTAAACCTAAAACATATTTTTCCAGATCAAAGATAGCTAAATCACTAGTTTTTTCACCAAAACCTATCAGTTTAACAGGCAGGTTAAACATATCTTTAATAGCTAAAATAATTCCACCCTTAGCAGAACCATCCATTTTAGTTAAAACAATCCCTGTTAGTTTGGAAAATTCATTAAATACCTTTGCTTGTGATAGTCCTGTTTGACCTACTGTACCATCTAAAACTAAAAGTGTTTCACTAGGTTCACTTCCACTTACCTTTTGAATAATTTGATAAATTTTTTGCAATTCATTCATTAAGTTAAGCTTGTTTTGCAATCTTCCTGATGTATCACATAAAACAAAGTCATATTTATCATCAATCCCTTTCTTTACGCCACGAAAGATAACAGCTGGAGTTTGTTCTTTAGGGTTTGGAAGTACAATGTCACAGTTTAACAGCTTTGCTCACTGATTAAGTTGTTCAATGGCTCCTGCTCTAAAAGTATCACCTGCAACAAGTAGAACACGTTTATTTTGTTTTATGAAAAAATCCGCTATCTTAGCTAAAGTAGTTGTTTTACCAACTCCATTAACACCAACAAAGAGATAAACATTTGTAAAGTTAGGTTTAACTATTAAATCAGTATCAAAGAGTTTATCTTGGATGTAATAAACAATAATTTGGTCAATAATTAGCTCTTTAATGAGCTGAAAATCTGTAATTCTGTTTAGCTTGATCTGTTCAATAATAGCATCACAAATTTTGTTTGCAGCATGATAACCAACATCAAGCAAAACTAGCCCTTCAAATAGATTTTCTTTAAACTGTTCGTCAACATTAACATATCGTTTTGACAGTTCATTAATAGTTTTAGCGAAAGTTGTAGCAGATTTTTTCAAACCCTGATAGTAAGTTTTATTATTGGTTTGAAAAAGGCTTTGTTTTTCAACTTCTTCTTTAAGCTGTTTAGCAACTGATTTTTTTGGTTTTAGTTTGGCAATTAACTTGCTTAAAAAGCCCATTATTAGTTAATTAGAATCATTTTCAGATACATATTTTTCAGCATTTTCAAGTTCAACTGCAAAGGTTTTAGTTACACCTTTAGTTTGCATTGCAGCACCCAATAACATGTCACATTTCATCATTGTACCTTGACGATGGGTAATAATTAAAAATTGGGTGTTTTTGCTAGCAGTTTTAATGATGTTAGCAAAGCGCTCCACATTAGCAGGATCAAGTGCACTTTCCGCTTCATCTAAAATAACAAGTGGAAAAGCACTTACTTTCAAAATACTAAATAAAACAGAAAGTGCAACTAAAGTTTTTTCCCCGCCTGATAACAACATTAAGTTGGCAATATTTTTACCAGGAGGATTTGCAAAGACATCTATCCCTGAAACCAATACATTACTAGGATCAGTGTAACGAATTTGGCAAGAACCACCACCAAATAGATATTTGAAAGTTTTTGGCAACTCTTGATTTAATTTTTGGATCAGTTGATCAAACTCATTGCTAGCAATTTCATCAATTTCAGTAATAGCTTTTTGCAAATTTTCAACTGCTTGTTGAGCTGATTCATATTCAGCGTTAATATCATCAAAGCGCTTTTGCTTTTCACTTATCTCAGCAATTGATTCCATGTTAATTACCCCCATTTCATTCAATTGATTTTGTAGTTTAGCAATCTTGTTATGGGCTTGCATAGAAGAGAGTTTAACTGGTTTGTTGTGATTAGCAATAGCAAACTCCATTGTCATTTTGTAAACACTGTTAATCTTTTCAGTGATATTTTGGATTGTATTTTCAAACCTAATTTTTCCTTCCCGCGCTGAAACTAATTTAGCACGTTGTTCATCTAACAATGCCCTAAGATCAACTATCTTCTCTTCACTTTGTTTAATTGTTTTTGCTAGTTGTAACTTAAGTTCTTGATTAAGCTTTAACTTAGAGTTAATTTCATCACGTTTAGCTCAAGCACTATTTAATGAATGGATTAATTCAGCTTCACTAGCAACAGCTTTTTTACCATCAAAAGTTGTGTTAGTAAGTTGTTCATATTCCATTTTGAGCTCTAAAATAATTTTTTTAATTTGAACAATACGCTCTATAAACTTGGCTTGTAACAACTCTTCATACTTGAGTTTTCTGTTCATTTCATCTAGCTTTACTTCTAGTTCTGTAAGCTCCTTTTTTAACTCTCGTTCGTTGTTTTCTAGTTTGTTAATGTTCTGTTCATTATCAAGTGAAGCTGATGATAAATACCCATCACTAAGATTTGTTTTTTCAAATCCACCATTGATAATTCCCCCTGCATAAACTGTCTCACCATCTAAAGTAACGATCCTATATAACTTGTAAGTATAGTTAGAAAGGTTAATGGCACTATTTAAATCTTTAGCAATAATAACTTGTGCTAAAAGAGTATTTACAACTGGTTGAAACAATGGATCACACTTAACATGATCACTACAAACACCAAGAAAACCATCAAGCTGCTTTAAAATTTCCATGTGTTCGTTTGTGATTTTAGTATCACTAGCAACATCATCTAAAGGTAAAAAAGTTACTTTACCTATCTCATTTTTGACTAAAAAATCTATTGCTTGGATGGCAGCATTATTGTTGTTAACAACTAGGTAACCAATTGATTTTCCAAGTGCTTTTAAGATAGCTTTTTCATACTGCTTATCAAATTTAAGAAATGTTCCTAGTGTATTTAAAATTCCTGTTAAAGCATTAGCATTTTTAACTAAGATATTGGCATTGTTAGTTTTTTTAAGCTCATTAGTTTGGAGTTCAATAATTGTTTTTAAGGAACGTTGGTAAATTAAATCAGCAGTATTTTTTTCAATCTGTAACTTTATCTGATCAACAAGTGATTTTTGTTCGTTAATTAGTTTTTCAAGATCAGTGATGGTTGTTTTGGAATTTGATAGTTGGTTTTCAAAACCATCAAGCTGGGTTTGATCAACTAAAATTAGTTTTTTTAAAGCTGCAGCTTTTTGCTTTTCATCTTTTTGTGAAAAACCTTGTCTTAACTGCACATCAATAATGACTTTACGTTGTTCCAATTCATTGATCTTTTGGTAAATATCTTGTAACTCTTTTTGCAATTCATTAGATTGCATATCAGCACTATGAAAGCGACTATTAAAGATAACAATCTGTTCTTCTAACAACTCTAGTTGGGGTTCGTGTATTTTAAAGTCATGTTCACTACTGTTAATCTGAAAATTAAACTTATCAAGTTCAGTTTGTGCTTGGAGATATTCCCCAACCAAAACAGCAAGTTCCAACTCTTTCAATTCGTTTTTAACCCTAATGAATTGTTGTGCTTTTTCAGCTTGTAATGTAAGCTTTTTTAAATCTTTTTTCAGTTCATTTAAAACAACGCTAACTTGTTTTAAGTTAATTAAGGTTCGATTTAACTGGTTAACAACTTCTTCTTTACGCTTGGTATATCTACCAATTCCCGACGCATCTTCAAAGATCTTTCTGCGTTCTTCTGGCTTAGCTTCTACAAATCAAGAGACACTCCCTTGTGAAATAATTCCAAGTGAACCTTTTTCAAGACCAATATCAGCAAAAATACCGCTAATTTCTTTTAAAGTTGCTGGATTGGAGTTAATAAAATATTCACTCTGGCCACTCCCTCTATAAACCCTACGCATCACGCTTATCTCTTTTCTTGAATCATGTAATAAACGGTTGGAATTATCAAAGGTTAGCTCTATTTCAGCTAACTTACTAGCAGGTTTGTCTTTAGAGCCAAAAAAGATCATATCATCACCTGATTTACTACGGAGATGTTTCATACTTCTCTCCCCTAAAACCCACTTTAATGCATCAACAACATTGGATTTGCCCGATCCATTAGGACCAACAATACCAGTCATTGAATGGGTAAAATCAATTGTGATTTCATCAGCATATGATTTAAAACCATATGCGCGAAAACGTTTTAGAAAAACCATTTGTTCTAAAAAGCTTTAATTTGGATGTTGTTATTAGATTATACTAGTTGAAGTAAACTAAACTAGGCTAATTATTAGGTTACTAAAAAATAAGCTAATAACGCTTCATTTAAAAAAGCTTCTATGTTTTAATAGTAACTAGTTTATTTAATTTAAAAATTACATTAATTGCTTTTAGAAAAGCAATATCATTTAAAAGTTTTTATTTAATTGCTTGAGCGGCAGTGATAATTCCAACATTAAAAATGTCACTGACACTAGCTCCCCTTGAAAGATCATTCACTGGACTTGAAAGTCCAAGAACAATAGGACCAATTGCATCATACCCTCCAAGTCTTTGGGCGATTTTATAAGCAATGTTACCAGCATCTAAATTAGGAAAAACATAGATATTAGCACTATTTTTTCAAGTTAGTTGAGGTGCTTTTTGTAACCTAACCTTTTCAACAAAAGCAGCATCAAACTGGAGCTCACCACAAACACTTTGATGCAATTCAGGGTGTTTTTCTAAAAATAGTTTAGTTGCTAAAACAACTTTATCCACCATTTCACCCTTACCACTGCCAAGCGTTGAATAGCTTAAAAAAGCCATTTTTATCTCATCCTCATTTAAACTTTTGGCAAAATTGAAGGTGTTTTCAGCAATTGTTGCTAACTCTTGGGAGTTAGGATAAACAGCAAAAGCACAATCAGTGAAGTACAAACGTTCTTCACCTTTTTCCATGATGAAAACACTAGAAACAAAATTACCAGTTGCTAGTAACTGTAAAGCTGGTCTTAAAGTATCTTTTGTAGCATATTCTTTACCACAAACCTCACCATCAACAACCTTTAGAGCAACTAAGGTAGCAGCTAAAGAACTAGGATCACGTACAAACTTTTGTGCTTCTTTTAAATCCATCCCCTTATGCTTACGTTTTTCATAGACAAAGTTAGCATAGCTAGTTAAATCCATCTCATCAATCACATAATGAGTTATTTTTTTATCAAAATTTGCAGGGATTTCCTGACGATTATGAAAGATAACTGCAGGTTGGATCAGCTTAGATTCATTAAGCATTTCAACTGCTTTTAAAACACTTGCTGATCAACCTTCTGGAAAGATAATTACAGGTTTTTTACTAACAGCTTGTAATCGTTTTTTAAAAATATCAATAACACTCATTGTTTTATTAATTTGGTTTAAGAATTTTTTTGAATATCGCTAATACCTACTAACTCTTCCCCACCAATTAGTGCTAAAGAAGCACCACCACCAGTGGAGATAAAACTAAACTGATCAGATAGTTGCATTTGCTTAACTGCTGCAGCTGAATCCCCACCACCAATAACGCTAAAAGCAGTTTTATTTTTAGCAATAATCTCACCGATTTTTGAAGTTCCTTTAGCAAAGTTAGTAAATTCAAAAACTCCAAGGGGACCGTTTCAAAAGATAGTTTTGGCTGTTTTTAAATAACTTTCAAATAAAGCAATTGTTTTAGATCCAACATCTAGAGACATATAGGATTGATATTGTTCTTGAATTTTGTCACTAACATCTAAAGTAATGCCAGTTTGATCTTTAAATTCAGAACCCATTACCTGATCAATTGCCAGCACAATCTTATTATGAGTATCTTTATCCAAGATTTGCTTAGCAACATCAATTAACTCTTTTTCAACTAGGGAATTAGCAGTAGCTTTGCCTTTTGCTTTAAGAAAGGTATTTACCATCCCTCCGCCAATTAAGATATTATCAGCAAGTTTTAGTAAGTTTTCAACTACCTTTAGTTTATCTGATACTTTCGCACCACCCAAAACAACAACAAAGGGTTTTTGTGGGCTTTGAATTAGGTAAGAGAGGTTCTTTAGTTCTTTTTCCATTAAAAACCCAATACAGGATTTTGCAACATACTTTGCAATTCCTGCATTAGAAGCATGTTTTCTATGGGCAGTACCAAATGCATCATTAACAAAAATTTCCCCTAAACTAGCCCAGAATTTCGCTAGTTCAGGATCATTTTTACTTTCTAATTTAACAATTTCTCCTTTATCGTTTACATCACAATAGCGAGTGTTTTCAAGGAGAAGGATTTCACCGAATGCTAATGCTTGCACTTTTTGTTTAACTTCAGCACCAGTGTTTTTACAAGAAAATTGAACCTTTACAGTTGGTAAGAGTTGTTGGAGTAATTCAGCAACCGGCTTTAAAGATTTTTTGTTGTTTAGTTTATCTTCTAAACTCTTAATCCTTGAAAGGTGTGATAGTAGCACTATCTTGCAGTTCTTTTTAACTAAGAACTTAATAGTATCCAAACCAGCTAAAATTCTTTCACTATCACTAATAACCCCATTGATCATTGGGACATTAAAATCACTTCTTAAAACAACGGTTTTGTTTTGAAAATCAATTGCTTGGAGTGTTTTGAAATTAAGCATATTAGAGCTTAGCACAATAGCTAACTACTCTCACTAGTTGGTGTACATAGGAAGATTCATTATCATACCATGCATACACCTTATAAAGTTTCATGCCATCAACTTCAACAATATTGGTTAGTTTAGAATCGAAAATTGAACCATATTCAGAACTTACCACATCGCTAGATACAATAGGATCTTCACAATATTTAAAAGAAGCGGAAGCAAATCGCTTCATGGCTTGATTTACTTGTTCAACAGATGGACTTTTTTCAAGTACAACACTTAACTCTACAATAGAACCAGTTAACACTGGAACACGGAGTGACATCCCATTAAGTTTGCCATTTGCTTCTGGAACAACAAGCCCAATTGCTTTAGCTGCTCCTGTTGTTGTTGGCACAATGTTAACAGCTGCAGCACGAGCACGACGTAAGTCATTATGAGGAGCATCTTGTAAGCGTTGATCTGCAGTATATGCATGAACTGTTAGCATCGTTCCATAAACAATCCCAAAGTTCTTTTCAAGTACATGAACTAATGGTGCTAAACAGTTAGTAGTACAGCTAGCTGCTGAGATGATCTTATCATCGCTACTAATGGTTTTGTGATTAACATTGTAAACAACTGTCCTGATAGTTTTTTCTTTAGCGGGTGCGGAAATAATTACTCTTTTAGCACCTGCTTTTAAATGGAGAGAAGCACCCTCTTCACTTACAAACCTACCAGTTGATTCAATTACTACATCAATATCATGTTCATCCCAAGGTAAATTTTGGGGATCTTTTTCACTAAAAACATAAACCTTTTTTCTATCAATTTGCAAGATGTTTTGTTTAACAGTAATCTTTCTTTTCAATTCACCATGAGCTGAATCATATTTCAACAGGTGCGCTAAAACTTCAGGTTGGGTCAAATCATTAATTGCTACAACTTCAACATTTGCCTTACTGAGAAGAGAACGAAAAACAAGTCTTCCAATTCTTCCAAAACCATTGATTGCAACCTTAATGGTTCTATTCTTTGCTGCCATACTTTAATTTAATAATTAGATTTTAATACTTTAGCCTATTGCAATTAATTCTATCTGTCAAAAATACAGCAAATTATTGCTATTAATTGCTCTTAAAAAAATAAAGTTTTGCTTATCAAAATTGAAACTATAATTAGGATTTTCTCAGTAAACTAAATTCCAGTTATTAGCAATTAATAAAATACTAAATAAAAGTAAACCCACTAATAAAAATACCCCGTTTAATAAGTTGTATTTTAAAGGATAATGAGTTCTGTTAGTGTTATTTAAATCATAACCTTTAGCTTGTAGAGCAAACGCTGTTGTTTCTGTTTTTTTAACTGTTGAAAGTAATACGGGAATAAAAAGGGTTTTAATCTTGAAAGGATTTAAAAACGAACACTTGTTATAGATAAAACCTCTAGTAGCTTGAGCTTGTTTAATTCTTATAATTTCACTTTTAACAGTTGGGAGTAATTTAAATATAACTGCAAGCAAGATACTAATTGGTTGAACCTTAATATGAAATAACTTAAGAAACTTAAAAAACCTCTCAACTGCTCAAGCCAATTCATAGATAGAACTTGAAGTTGTCAGTAAAAAAGAAGCACTGAAAAGCATACTAATCCTTAATGCAATTACAAAGGATCGTAAAAATGAACGTAGATTAAAACTTCACCAGCTAACACCACCAAAATTATTACCACCTGAATAGATAAAACTTCCTAAAAAATTATGGTTCTGATCAACGCTTAAAGCAGTATTTGGTAAAAAGATAAAACCGTTAACAATTACATTAAACCACAAGAAAAATAACATCCAACTCAAAATAATTAATGCACTTTTAACCCTTTTCTCACTAATTACAACTAGGGTTAAAAAAACTAAGTTAATAATTACAAGACCATATAATCCTAGCGGTAGAAAAGCAACAACTAAACTAATTAGTCAAAACCACAATTTTAGAAGTGGGTCAATTTTGTTTAAAAAACTGGTTTTTTGCATGAAAATAAGTTTTTTAGTTCACTAATAAGATCATCAAGGTTTTTAATTTCTGCTTGGTTTTTAAAAGCTATTCCCTTTTCATTAAACATCTTAACTGCTTGGATAATTACTGGAGGGGTGATTCCATATTGCATCAACCAACTGGTGTTTGAAAAAAAATCATTAACAGTGGTTTGATGAATTATCTTTCCCTGGTGGAGATGGATGATTTTATCAGCAGTTTCAAAGATAAAATCAACATCATGGCTAACAATAACAATCCTTGTTGTTTGTTTCATTGCTACTAGCATTTTGCTTAAGTTGCTAATCGCCATTTGATCTAACCCAACAGTAGGTTCATCAAGGATTAAAAACTTAACTTGCATTGCTAACACACTAGCTAATGCCAAACGCTTCTTCTGTCCATCGCTTAATTCAATGGGATTTTTTATTAACGGGATGTTTTCCAATCCACATAGATCAAGGTATTTTTTGGCATAATTAACATCTTTTTTATGACAAAGTTTAAGGTTCACTGCTCCTGTTAAAACTTCTTCTAAAATAGAATCACAAAAAAACTGATCTTCTGCTTTTTGCAAAATATAACCAATTTTTTGCTTAAAGTTTTTTGTTATCTTTTGTTGGTATTGGTTTGCAAAATAACAATAATTAGCACAATTTATATAGCCAAAACTAGGTTTTTCAAATAAACCTAACTGTTTTATTAGTGTAGTTTTACCACTACCACTTTCACCAAAAATAACTGTAATTTTATTAGGTTCTATTACCCCTGAACAACATTTAATGATCTGACCATCATTATGCTTATTGACAAAGACACTAATATTGTTAAAAAACAATGGATCTTGTTCAATGTTCAGTAATTTGCTATTAAAAAATGGAATGCTTTTTTTACTGTTTAAAAAGTAAAAAGGATTAATGATTTTATCAACCTTTTTATAAAAAGAAAACAGTTTTTTTGAATCTAATTTTGCTAGTTTAAGATTCGCTTTTTGAGCTTGAAGATGGTATTTTTGTTCAATTAAATCTAGTTTTATTTGAGGTGTTTGCATATCCAGTTAACTACATCATTCAATTCAAAACTTAAACTTGGTGTTTTTTTGTTTATTTGTTTAGCCACCTTATGGGCCAATAAAAGTGGAAAAGGGAGATTAAAGTGGTGGTTATGAAACAAATCAAGCTGCTCATATATCGCTTCAGGAGCAAACTTTTTAATTAGCGATCCTTTACTTAAAAAGATAATCTCATCTGCTAGAAACAGATCATTAAAATCATGGGTAATATTGATAACTATTTTGTTTTGTTTTTTGATGGTATCAAACACAAATTTTTTAAGTTTATTGCTGATCTTATTATCAAGCATACTAAATGCCTCATCAAGCAGATAAATTTGTGGTTTGACAGCCAATAAACAAGCAAAAACAGCACGTTGTTTTTCACCAAATGAAAGTTTTTTAAGTGGTGTAAATTGTTTATCTTTCAATTCAACAACAGTTAAAACTTCATTAATAATCTTATCCATTTCACTAGCTAAAACTCCATGGTTTTCCAAAGTAAAAATCAATTCCTGGTGGAGTGTATCAGCAAGTAATTGCACATCAGGGTCTTGTAATAAGATTCCAATCTTATTAAAACCAACAGAAGTCAACTCCTTATCATTGAAAAAGATAGTTCCTTTTTTAGCTTTTAGAAATCCGCCAAGGAGTTTAACTAGGGTTGATTTACCTGAACCGTTATGACCTATTACTGCTAAATGACACCCATCTTGAACATTAAAACTAATCTGATTTAACACATTGTTTTGGTGTTTTGGGTATTTAAAACTGAGGTTTTTAACTTGTAGCAAACTAAGCTTATTTATAAATTTTAAAAATAAGTCAGAGCTAAAAATCTGTTTTTTGGTAGATAAAAAACAAAAAAGCAGCTGTTGTGCTGCTCTTTTTTATTTGGAATATGTTCTATATGAACAGGTTATTTTGCTTGTGGACCTTGTTCACCAGTTGGGTTATATTTTTTTGCCATCTCTTCTCTTCACTTCTTAAAGTTTTCAATTTCCACTTTGAGTTTGGCATAGTCATTAGCTTTAATAGCAGCATCAATGTTACCTGTTAGCTTTTCTAACTTCTCTTTTTCTTCTTTAGGGAAATTCTTAGCATCAGGACTTGCTAATATCTCTTTGATGGTATTAACAATACCTTCCCCTTCATTACGTAATTCAATACGTTCACGGATGATGTTATCCCGTTCCTTGTTAGCTTCAGCATCACGGATCATCTTTTGGATCTCCTCCTCAGAAAGATTACCGTTGTCACTAATGGTAATACTGTTTTCCTTTTGCGTGGTTAAATCCTTAGCTTTAACATTTAAGATCCCATTGGCATCCAAACTAAAGGTAATCTCAATTTGGGGTTTACCTTTAGGTGCTGGTTGAATACCACCTAAGTTAAATCTTCCTAATGACTTATTATCTCTAGACATTGGTCTTTCCCCTTGACATACAACCACATCAACTGATTCTTGGTTATCTTGAGCAGTTGAAAAGATTTGACTTTTACTTACTGGGATAGTTGTATTTCTCTTAATTAAAGGAGTAGCCACACCACCTAAAGTTTCAATAGAAAGGGTTAATGGAGTTACATCTAAAAGTAAAACATCCTTAACATCACCACGTAAAACCCCACCTTGAATAGCAGCGCCAATAGCAACAACTTCATCAGGATTAATAGAACGGTTTGGTTTTTTACCTGGTACCATTGATTCAACTAGCTTTTGAACTGCAGGCATCCTTGTAGAACCACCAACTAAAAGAATTTCATTAATCTCTTCAGGTTTAATCTTAGCTTCCTTGATAACATCTGAAATAGGGTTTCTTGTTCTTTCAAGTAGTGGTTTTGTTAACTCCTCAAACTTAGCACGGGTTAGTTTTAACTCAACGTTAACAGGACCTTTTTGGGTAACAGTTAAAAATGGTAGAGAAATAATCGTTTCAAGTTGAGCGGAAAGTTCAATCTTAGCACGTTCAGCTGCTTCTTTAAGCCGTTGCATTGCCATCTTATCTTTTGATAAGTTTAAACCCTGGTGTTCTTTGGCAATGTAGGCTGAGATATATTCAATGATCTTGTTATCCCAATCATCACCTCCCAAACGGTTGTCCCCAGCAGTTGCAAGTACTTCAAAAGTACCTTCTGCAATGTCAAGTAAAGATACATCAAAAGTTCCACCACCCAAGTCATAAACCAAGACTTTCATCTCTCTTGATGCTTTATCAATCCCATAAGCTAAAGCAGCAGCAGTTGGTTCGTTAATGATCCTTTCAACATTTAAACCAGCAATCTTACCTGCGGTTTTAGTAGCGTTTCTTTCCGCATCATTAAAGTATGCAGGAACAGTAATAACTGCTCTTGAAATCTTTTTACCAATCTTTTTTTCAGCAAAGTCCTTAAGATAACTAAGGATTTGCGCTGAAACTTGTTCAGGACTTAATTCCTTAGTTGTACCATCAGCATTTTGGACTTTTACTTTATTTGAGGTACCCATCAACCTCTTGATGGAGACAATGGTATTTGGGTTTGTAACCATCTGTCTTTTAGCAGCATCACCTACTATAATTTCATTGTTTTTATAGGAAACAATGGAAGGTGTTGTTCTTTTACCTTCAGGATTTTCTAATACAACAGGTCTCCCACCTTCCATTACAGAAACACAAGAATTGGTAGTTCCAAGGTCAATGCCAATAATTAAACCATTGTCTGCACTCATACTTTTTTTTTAGATCAATAACAATTACTCAGTAATTATAAACAAAAATTAGCACTCAAACACTAAAAGTGCTAATTAAAGTTTGTTTTATTTATCTTTTTTAGTTTCTAAGCTAACAGTGTTAACTGTTTTCAACGGTACATTAACGGTCTTTTTAAATTCCCATATAACTTGAACAATTCACACAACAAAACAAATCCCAGTGAAAATAGCAGGTAGATAAACAGATAAAAGTCTTCATAAAAAAACACCATCTTTAATCTGATCATGGAGGAATTGATCAGTTGGTTTGAATGCATTGAGAAAACTAGTCATCACAAATTGTGTTGCACCTTCCCCACTAGCAACTGGAATAAAGTTAGAAGCGGTAACAGCAATATTAGTAATGTTAAAAAGATCAATTAAGCTGTATTGATCAATAACGTTATTAGTTGTGTTGACAGTTTTTGTGATCATAAAAACACCAAACAAACTAAAGTAGGAAACAATTGCTACAACCATGTTAGCTAGTAATTTAAAGATTGTTAACCCTCACCTTCGCATCTCAATTCCATACAACTTATTAAATTCAGCTTTTTCTATAAAACGTTGGTAGATCTGCTCTTTAGTTAAATAAGGACGTTTAAGTCACTTTCGAAACTGGTTTACAAGTGAATAGATCAAAACATGCATCTTTTTATTGAAAGCAATAACAATAAATAAGATAGCAACAACAACATCAAAGATCATCCCAGTAAGACTTAGTCAGTAAGAGACAAAGCTATTATGGTTATTTGCTAACAATTGATAGTTTTTAGAAAGAACAAAAAAAGAAGGTCAAGTTATTAACGCTTGCGATAGATTTCAAAATGCTCCTGTAGAAGTGACAATTAAAACTGCAGTTTGTTTTTTCATCCCCTTTTTAATGAATCAATACAAGCGAAATGGATCTTGTCCTAGTGATAAGGGGGTTACAATTTGAAAAAACTGTACTACAAAACCAAATAATAACCACTCTCACCAACTAGCATAAAAACAAAATCTCCTTGATACCCACCAATTAATGATTACATTCCACAAAACTGAAACTAAAAACCCTAAGATAACAACAAATATCCAACCCCAATTCTGATAGTTAATTGCAGTGATAATAGTTTTCACATCATCAACACTAACACCTAAAAAAAAGATAGTAACAATAACACTAATAACGATTAGAAAAACCAAAAAAAAGCTAAAAGCAACGATGTTTTTAGTGTTAAAAAAGGTATTGGTGGTTAACTTTGCCATTACTTAAGCAAGTTTAAGCCTGATTGAATTCTTTTATCACCAATCCTAAATTGGGGTTTTTCAATTGCACTTAAAGCAAGTTGTTGGGTGCCTGTATCACTAGCTTGAAATAAAACTAAAGCTGCTACTATATCACTTTCAATATTGGTAGAACTTGTTAAACTAAGTGAATCAATGTCACTTTTAGTGAACTGAAGATAGTTGTAACTATCACCACCAAAGTTAAATTCACTAAATTTTTGGTTGGTTTGGGTACTTCTTTTTGAAATACTTGGACTATTTGATGAATTAAAATAACTGGAATATTGGTCTAAAACAGCTAATAACAACGCTTGTTTAGCTTTGAAATCTAAAGCAGAATTGTTAATTGCATCGACCTGAAAATAAGCTGAAAGTGTTTTGCCATTACTACTACTACTACTTGGAGTTAGTCTACTTAGCTGTCGGGCAATGTTATCTAAAACTAATTGGTCTTTTGTTTCACTAATAAATTTTTTAAGATCATCCTTTGAACCATATTGTTTTAAGGAATTGGCAGCGATATGGTTTAAAAGTGCCTGGTTAGTATTGTTTTCTAACATGGAACTGTTAGTTGTATTCAAACCAGTAAAACCATAAGTACCATTATTACTTGTTGATACTGCTTGTCTGGTGCTTAACATCGTAGTAGCAGGTGTAGTGTTAGGACTTGTTTTGGTTTTAAAAAAGAAATTATTAGGATCAATAGTTTGGTTGGCATTAGCTGTTGTAGCATGTTCATCATTTTCATAGTTAAAAACAGAGCCAAATATTCCCTGAGGATTATTGGTGTTGTTACTGATAATATTCTTATCATAAGCAATATAGGCAATTTCACCATACTTTAAGTTAGCTTGTAAAATATCTTTAAAGTTTTTTAGGTTGTTTTCAATTAACCATTGCAAAGTAAAAATGAAGCGATAATGGTCAATAACTGCTTTAAAGTTAACATTAAAACCTGATTCATCAACACTCTCTAAAAAAGCTTTTTTAAACAATTCATCAATATTGCCATTATTAGGATTACCATACATGGCTTTATTGGTTAATTTGCTTCATGTCATGTAATAGTAATTGCTAATTACTTTAGCTAAACTATCTGCATCACTACTTGATGAAGTTGATGAAGATCCATTTTTAGATTTAATCTCTTCAAATAACTTTTTAGCTTTTTCAAACTGTTGATTGCTAGTAAAAGCATTTTTTAACAATGCAAAGGAAAGAGGGTTTACAGTTGTTACATCTAACAACGCATTTAAACTCCAATTGGCACTGTTAGTAAGTGATTGATCATTGTTAATATCAACTAGAATAATGTTGCTAAAGTTAGGTTTTGATTTTTCTGTAACTTTCAATTGGTTAACAAATTCTGTTACTTTGTTATTTATGTCGCTCAGAATTTCATCTCTTATCTTATCAACATCAGCTTTTGTAGTTTTTAACTTATTGTTGTTTTCACTAATATTTATTTTTTCACTACCTACTTTTTTCCAAAGTGTTTTAGTAATTAAAAACAAGAAATAGTTATTGAGTTTTTCATAATGACCAGACTTGCGAACATATGGCAAATGGGAAGATAAGCCATTTAACCAAGGGGTTGGATTAATTTGGTTAACATTGGTATTAAGTTCAGTTGTTCTACTTGTTAGTTTGTTATCTAATGCATCCATTTGTAAAAACAAATCTCTGATTACATTTGTTGCTAATGCAACTGGTGCAAATTTTTGCATTAGTTCTTTGTAATCATTGAATGCTTTTTGCATCGCATCACTACCTTTATCTTTTTTTTGAAAATCAGTATTTATTAGTGCGTTTACTAATATTAATTCCTGATTTTTTTCAAACCAAGTTTTCAGTGTTTCATTTAATGGAAAACTAAAGGAATATAAACTGTTTTTAAAGGTGTTTGTTTTGGCTTGAAAAGCTCTTCACATTAAAAACTGCTTTTGCTTTTCAATGTCTCTTTCAGTTTTGCTACTACTATTTTTTGTCAGATAATAACTACCTCCATCAATTCCAATTACAGCAACTCCCTCTCCGTTTCTAACTAGTCTTAGCTTCAATTGGTTATTAGAGTTATGGCTTGTATTTTGAACAGTAGCATTTGCACAGTTTGCACTAACAGTGCTAGCACCATTATTTGTTTTGTTATTAGGAATAGCTGCATCCCAAACAAGATAACTGCTTGTTGTTGATGAACTAGCTTTAGTTGAAACCATCATATCACTTGTAGTTGTTTGGTGGATTTGCTTTGCTAGTTTTCCTAAATTGGAACTATCATTAGAACTTATAAAAGCATCTTTAATAAGACTCTTTAAATTGTTTTGTGAACTGTCTGTTGTATTGTGTTCACAGAACAATGTATTACTCTTAGTATGGTTTTCAATTTTAGTTGATTCAACAACAATGGTATTGTTAAGTTCTTTATTAAGCTCTTTAATTGTGGGAAGTTGATCTTTATCTTGATTTAAAAGATCTAGTTTTAAATTTAAACTAGCACCTAAATTAGCTGCTTCTAGTTGATCAACAATGTTTAGACTATCTACTATTTGCTTGGTTTGAGTGTTATCAGAAAGAGTTGTTGGAAAATCAATCAGGTTGCCTTGATTTTGATCTAAGATGTATTTTTCTAAACCTGTTTTTGCTGTATTTAATCCGTCTTTTCCCTCAATTAACTGCTCTCAGCGTTTGTTGCCAACATTCTGGTTCTGAGGAATTTCCCCATCTTTAGGAAAGAAAGGAAACGCATAAGAAGGGGTTAATTTATCTTTTAGTTTTTCAGTGTTGTAAACTTGACCCAAACCTTGTTGTGGTGCTGCATATTTAAAAGTAGCTTGACTGATTAAAGTAGGATCGGTATATTCAACCCAGAGATTAAAGATTTGTGCTTGTAACTTTGCAAACAATGCATCATTAGTTTCACTAAAACGTGGTTCTTGAAAACCAAAGTCCTTTCATTTTTCAGGTTGGGATAGTTCATCATAGATATAAGGACCAGTTGAGAGTTGTCCATTAGGTTTATAAACTAAGAAATCCTTAGCGAATAATTTAGCGGTAAAATCACTAATAAGTTGATTGAAAAGTTGTTGGGATTTTCAACTAGCCTCACTGCCACCACTTTTATCTAATAGATCTTGTTGAATAAATACTGCTCTGTTTCTGGGTGGTGATATTAACCCATTAACAGTATTTTTATATTGATCATCAACATTCTTTTTAGTGTCTTTTAAAAACTTGTTTATGGCTTTGTCTTCATTGTTTTCATACCAAGCCTCAAGTGCTTTTAAAAGTGGTCCTATAACAAAATGTTTGTTTGCTGAAGGAGTTTTTAAAGCAGTAATAAGTCCTTCTTTTAAACTACCCTTTTGACCATGAAAAAAATTAGTTGAGGTTGGTGAAAAAACTGTTTGCAAAGCACTGTTTGTTGGAGTTGAACAAGCTACAAGTATTGTGCTTACTGACAAACCACAAAGTAAAAACCACCAGAACTTTGATTTTTTTAAAAGTTTTTTCATGATCTTGGTTTTTTCTTATTAATTAAAAGGTTTTGAATCTGTTGTTTTTGGTATTTTTTGTAGTTAGGTTTAACCTTTTTATATTTAGCTTTGATAGCTTTAATTTTCTTAATTTGTAAAGTTGAAAGCGGTTTTTTGGTAGTTTTTTGGTTATTTTCAGTCAAAAACTTCAAATCACCATTACTAGTTAAACTAACGTTTTGAAATTTAATTCCTTTTGCTATTAGTTTATTTAATTTACTTTGATTTTGGTCATTTCAAAAAAGATATGATCTGCCCCAACTGTTAAGTCGTGCTACACGACCAGAACGGTGGATGTAAAAACTATCAATTTTAGGTAGATCTCAAGAAATCACCACACTGAAATAATTTAAATCTATCCCACGTGAAAATAGATCAGAAACAACTAGTAATTTCAATTTATTATTAGTTGCTTTTGTGAAATTATTTTTACGTTCTTGATAGGTTAAACTACCATAAATTGAACCAAAACTAATATTGTTATTTGAAAGCAATTGTGTTAATTGTTTTAAAGATTTTTGATTAGAACAGAAAACAATAATTTGCTGATTTTGGTGGTGTTTTAATAAGGCTAATAAACCAGAAAAACGGTTTTCAGTATTGAGATGAACAACAAAATGCTTAACTAAGGGGTGAATCCATTGCTTTGGATGGAGATTAATAACTTTAGTATTAATTACTTGTTTTTTAATTATTTGGAGTTGTTGATTGAATAAAGTAGCACTAAAAAAGGCAAACAAGGGCTTTGCTTTTTGAAAAAGATGAACACATTCAAGTCACTGCTGGATTGAACTTTGCTCTAAAAACATGTCAATTTCATCAAAAACAACGTATCTAACTTTGCTAGTAAAAAGGTATTTTTCGTTTAGTAAACTAACAATTAGTTGTGCTTTTGAACTAAATGAAGTGGCAAAAGTAAAGGTTTTAAAGTACTTTTTGATTTCAGTTAAGATGTTGATAATTTGTCATTGTAACTCTTTGGTTGGTACAAAAATAACTGCTTGAGGTTGATCTAAACTGGTGTTAATCTTATCTAATAGAGGTAAAAGATAAGCAAAGGTTTTGCCACTACCAGTTTCAGCAATACCAATGATATTTTGGAATGGTCATAATTTAAAAACTGCTTGCTGAATTTTGGTAAATTCAACAATGCGTTTCTTATCTAAAAACTGCCTAATAGAAGAGGAAAATTGCATCTTAAACTAGAATTTACGCACTCACTGTGAACTGATTGCTGAAAACAATCTGTTATCACCAACTCTAACTAAGCCATTTTTGGCATTTGCTATCAATGCATTAATAGCTTGGGTTTGATTATTAGGATTAAGCGCTTCAAGCGCAACTGTACTTAAAAATTCTTCAAGTGAAAGATCAAGTCTTTTTGAATTATTTGAATCTGTACTATTCAAACTATCACTACCAAGCATACTTACATCTTCAAGGTTAATCTGTTTTGCATAAACTGCATGATAGATCTGGTTATCTTGTAAAAAGTTATAACTGCTATAATTACTGGTTTTATTTGTACCTATATACCCTTCAAACCTACTAAACACATCATTAAAGTTACTATTATTAGTTTTACTTTGAGCTTGTTTTAATTGAACAGTTTGAGTATTGTTAAAGTTTGAATTAGCAAAATTCTTCAAATTAGTTTTTTGTTCTTGTAAGGATTTTGATCTATCAACACCAGTAACGTTAATATTAAGGTTACTTGTTAAATGGTTATAAAGTGCATCAAACTCAGCTTGGGTTGGGATGTTATCAATTGTTTCTATAAGTTTTGTTAGAGAACCAAAACTAAATAAAGCACCTTTGTAAATTGTTTCATTACTACCACTTGATTGAGTAGATTGTAATTGTGCTTGACCACCATTAGAACTTGATTTTTCAGATTGGGAAACAAAACTTGTAAAGAGGCGATTTCTAACTGCATCTGGTAAGTTGTTGGATGAAGTGTTGGTAACAATACCATGGAAACCAAACCTTCTTTGCTGGTTATTGGTTTGCTGTGCACTTTTTTGCATTAAAGTTAATGATGTACTGCTACTACCATTGTTCTTTGTATAGTAAAGACTTGAAATATCATTTGCAGCACTGTTAACTGTTGGGGTTTTGTTGTTGGTTCAATTATAAGCACTCGAACCAAATACATAGTTAGGATTTTGTTGTTCTTGCTTGGTAAAGTCTTGATTAGTTTGAGAAGCAACGTTGTTAGCCATTTTTACTAATACAGATTTAGAAGAACTTACACTCATTGCTTGACTAGCAGTATTATTTCTGTCTTTATCACTAGCTAAACTTCAAACCAAGAAACTATTTGTTGTTCTTGATAGTTTAGCTTGCAAGTTCTGTTTTAGGTTTTTAAGGTTATCTTTTAATAGCCATTGAACTGTATAAAGATAAGAATAGTAATTGATTAAGTCATTGCTATCCAAGCGTTCTTCTAAGTTTAAGCTGTTGTATAAACTATCTAAAACCCCATTAATTTTGGGTTTATTATCAGTTGAACTTTCATTAACACCATTACCAAAAATAGAAGGATTAGCTTGTTTTTGAAAAAGATCAAATAGGTAGGTATATTTAAAGATATTTCAGTTTTCATTATTGAGACTGTTTCAGTTTTTAAAAGTTAATTTATCTAAATCAATCGCTTGTTTAAACTGATCATCATTGACAAAATAATCTCGTCTAATGGTATTTTGTAACTCATCACTTGATAAAACAGCATTTAAAGCTAAATTAAGTGCTAGAGAAGTGTTTCTAGGATCAGATGAAAGTTTGGTATCAACAAGGATAATTTGTGAATATTGCGGTGAGGGAATTACCGAAACTTTTAGTTCATCAACATGCTTTTTAACTGCTGCTTCAACTTTCTTTTTATTCTCTTTTAACTTGTCAATTATCTTTTTTGAAAAAGGATCACTACTACTACTATTACTATTACTATTACTATTACTTGTATTTGAACTAACTTTATCAATGATGTCTTTATAGTAAATACCAAGTTCATTGTAGTGTCCTGTTTTACTATCTTGTTCATAAGGTAAAACAGCAGCTAAACCGTTCATCCATATTTGTTTATTTCGCTCATTATCAATGAAAGGTTGGTTACGTTCTGCTAGTTTTAAAGCAACTTTGTTTTCTGCAGTAGCAACTTCATTAAAAACAATTTGTTGATATTGACTTTCAACTAAATCCTTCAACTCGTTTTTAACAGTGATAATGCTATCACTAAACTTTTTAAACTGAGGGAAACTTAAAAAGTTACTTTCTTTGCTGTCTACTAATTTAAAAAGGGCATTAAATAAAAATAAAACTCTGTTCTTATCAAAGTGTTTTTTCACTTCATCAAACAACTTAAAGTCATAAGTAGTGTTTGTATCAATTAAGCCATATTTGGTTTGTAGTGCACGGAATAATAAGAATTGTTTTTGTTTATTTACATCACGTCCTGATTCAGAGAGATAATAACCACCACCATCAACACCCATTAGATGGATACCATCTTTACCACGTGCTAAGATTAAATCAGGTTGACTATTGTTATCTTTTTTAAGTTCTTTTAGATCAACGATTGCAGAATTATTACTACTATCACTGTTACTTGTACTAGTAGCATTACTGAACTTTTTTTGATATTCACCTTTAAAAACATCTGTTGATTTAGTAGTTTCATTTTCTTTAAAGATCTTAGCTAGATCTGTTTTATGAACAGTAGTTGTTTGTGAACTACTACTTGCACTTTTCATTGCAGCCTTAGCTGAATTATTTTCAACAAAGAAATTTTCAATGATTGATTTATCTTTTTCTAATTTAGTGTATTCAGTTTGTTCTGCACCTTTGGATTTTTTTTGTAAAGCTAAATAGCCCTGGATAAAAGCTGCTGAAAAGCTAGGATCAAAGGTATCAAACATATCACTAGCTTTTAACAACAATTTACCACCACTATCACTAGAAAACTTATTAGGGATGTCAATGGTTTTATTGTTAGTATTTACATAGCTTTGTAAATTACTAGCTAGGATATGAAAACCATTTGCTCCTTTTATGGAGTTATCTTGTTGGTTATATTTGTTAAATACTTGAAATTGATAGGAAGGGGTTGGAGATTTAATTAGATCAGGATTAAAATAGTTATCAAACCCATCATTAGGAGTTTCATTAGTAAATACTACTCTTGAAACTAAGTTAGGGTTTTCATTAGTAACGAACTGATCTAATAATTTATCTTGAATGGCAGCATAAACTGCATCATTATTGATCCTAAGTCTTTTATTTTTATCAACAAACTTAGCTTGTATTTTGATATTATTCCAATTACTTTGGTTTTCAATTAAACCTTTTAATGGAGTTGATAATACGCCAACACTTTTATCAACATATTCAACAAAGTTCTTTGTAAAAAGCTTATTGATAAAATCATCAACAATTTTGTTGTTAACATCACGGAGCTTTCAGTTGGCTTGATTTCCACCAGTGTTATCTAAAATATCAGTTTGTAACCTAACTAAATAATCACCCCGATACTGATTTCTTAAGTTTTGTTCTTGATTAACAAAACTATTGTCTGTATCAGTATTAAAAGTTCTTAAATTTCTCTTAATGTCATCATCAACATTTTCTTCATAAAAATTGCGCAATACTGGCGCTAGGCGCATCGTTAAATATTGCGTTAGTCCTTCTCTATTTTCAAGTGCTTTATAAAGTGTGGCATTAATACTACCATCATTTTTATCAGTAAAAGCACTACTGGGTCTAAAGAGATTTTCAATGGTTCTGGAGTTTGGTTGTGCACAGGCAACAGCAACAATTCCCAAACTTACAGCTATGCTTGAAAGCAGCAATGGTCATTTTACTCGGTGTAAAAAACGTTTCATTGCACAGTCAAAAATTTCAATAATTTTAAAATTTATATTTTTATTATTACCACATGCGACTTGAAATAGAAAACGGGCTTGAATTTGTCAATGATCCTGTGGTAAATGAACTTGGCAAGATCTGTTTTTTTCATCCTTTTACAGGTAATTTAACAAACAAACTTAGTTTCAGAAGTCATTTCAATAGATACAGTTTTTATGCCATTAACTACCCAGGGCATGGTAATAGTGTTATTAACAATCCAAAGCAACTTGAATTTAGTTACTGATTGGAAATTACAAAACAGTTTTTTGATAAACATAACTTAAAGGATGTAATCTTATTTGGTCATTCTATTGGCGGTGGTTTAGCAGTTGCTTTAACTAACTATTTAAGCAGTGATCAATATAAAGCAGTCTTGTTAGAAGCACCATTAAATCCTGCTATTGTTGAAACTCCTTTAAATATTGTTCAAAATCTCATTCCTGATCCTGATAGTGATTTTGCTGTTATTCAAAAGTGTCTTGTTTACAATATTGAGAAAAAACTTGGGGCAAACTTTAAAGAATATTGTGAAAGAGAAAAGCAAAAATCAATTCACCAAAACCAACGCCTTAAAGTGATGTTAGAACCTTCTACACTCAAACAAAACATAGTTTTAATCAATGCAGCTTTTTTAAAGTTAAATTGTCCTGCTTTGTGAATCCATGGTAAGCAGGATGGAATTATTAAGTACCTTCCATCCAAGGCTTATTATGAATCATTAAACAATAAGCAAATTCAATTTAAAGCCATAGAAGCAGCGGCTCATACCCCTTACTTTGAACAACCACAAAAGTTTTTAAGTTTAGTTAATGATTTCTTTCAATTAATAAGTTAAAGCAGTTTATTTAACTAAACGCTTGTATCACTCAACAACGTAAGATTCATTTATTCCAGCAGGTAGTTCGCTACGCTCTGGGAATCTTATATAAGTACCTTCAAATGCCTTTTTGTTGGTTTCCACAAATGATGAGATAACACTGTTTTCAATAAAATTTTTAACTAATGGGGATTTAGTTATTCTTGCTTTTAAACGGACTTTATCCCCGGGATTAATGATGATTGAAGGGGTGTCAACAGTTTGATCATTTAAAATCACATGACCGTGGTTTACCATTTGTCTTGCACTCTTTCTTGTTGGTGCAAAACCCATTCTGTAAACTATGTTATCCAAACGTGATTCTAAAACTCTAAATAAATTAACTGTTAAGTTACCTTTTTGTTTTAAAACAAAGCGAAATAACCTACGAAATTGTTTATCAGTAATACCATACATGTATTGCATCCTTTGTTTTTCTTGGAGTTGTTGGGCATAACCTGATAAAGTTGAGGAACGAAACCTATTTCCATGTTGACCGGGAATAGATTTACGTTTTTTTCCTTTGGAAAACTCTTTGTTGTTTTCAAGTAAAGAAAAACCTAAACGTCTTGATCGTTTGAAAATACTACCAGTATATTTCATGTGTTTTCGATTTTAAATTATCTTAATAATCAAGGCTAAAATCACCACTGCTTTCAAATAAGTCTTCATCTAATAATGAACTGAAATTGGAAGTACGATCAGGAACTAGTGTTTCTATATCCAAATCATTAACACTAAAAGCACTCATTGAATCCATTACTTTGGCATCAATGTCAACAAAATCATTGTTAAAACCTTCAAATTCAAAATCGATGTTACGATCCATGTTTTCATAGATAAAATCATCTAACTGTTCATTGGAGATGTTATCAAAAGTGTTGGAAAAATCTATTAAATCATCCATTAACTGATTAGGTTCTACTAACCCATTATCTGTTACACTATCAAAATTGCTTAAAAGTAAAGGATCTTTTTCTTTCTTTGCAAAGCGGAGCGTATTATCAAGCTTATTAATGTTGTTCATAATAGTTTCACAACAAGAGTTATAAACAGTTTTAAGTTGTTTTAAACTACCTTGAATGCTTTCTATCTTCTTTTCATTTTCAGTGATAGCACGTTGAACATGACGCATAATTTCTCCAGATTTTTGCAGTTGTTCATAACTATTACTTGGTTTGTAAGCAATAGCAAAATCACTAGCTAATGATCTGATCATTTCTTCTTTTTGAAGTGTTGTTAGATTCTTAGCGTTATTAAATTGAACGTTAAGGTTCTCATTTTGATCAATTAAACGGGAAAGTTCACTTTGTAATTCCTTTTTAATTATTAAGTAACGTTCACTAATTTGGTTCTTATAGTTGGTAACAAAATCATTGAGATGGATAAATGATTGTTTAACAGACATCTGATAATCATTCATTTGAAAGATTGCATCAAAGTTAATTGTAGGGTTTAATTCACCACGTTTCAATTCACTAATAATCTTGTAAAGATCTGATTTTTTATTGAAATTATCAAGTTCACTTTTATCTTCAACCGATTGCTTATTTTGAGTAATTGAGTGTTCTTCAACAGGTTCTTTTGCTTTGACAAAAACTTCAATTTTAGGTTGTTGGTCTTCGCTATTAACAGTATTGATAGTTAGTTGATCATCTTTTTTATCGAGTCTTACTGATTCACTAGTAACAATTGATTGATTATTTAAGCTATTAATTTGTTGCAATTGGACAGATAATGTTTTTGCAAGTGTTTTGGAATCTTCAGTTATGGAATTAATGGTAATTTGTTCTTGCTGACTTTCTTTATTATCTAAAGCTAAAGTTTCAACTGGTTTATATTCAATACGGTTGGATACAAAACTAATAGGTAAAGTTGTAGGGATTTGGGGTGAACTTTTTTTGGTAGTGATAGTTATCTTATTATCAGACTGAATATCAAATTTCTGTAAATTATTAGTGTAGTTACTAGTTTCAACTACATCTTGTTTATTGAAACTACTTTCTAAAACTGGCTCCTTAGTTATTTCAGGTTTGAATTGATCGTTAACTTCGCTATTTACTTGATCAAACTGCTCAACTGTTGGTTGAGTTTCAAATGAAGAAGAAAAAGTTGTTTGGTCTTGTTGATCTGTATCAATTGGTAATTGGTAACTATCAACTACTTGGGCTTGTTTACTTTCAAAATCAGTAGTTACTTCTTTTTCAGCAGTTGGTTGTATTTCCTCATTATTATCAAGATTAGCTTGAACTTGATCAAATCCAACTTGATAATTATTTTGTTCTTCAGCAACTGGTTTGAGCTCTTCATGGTGATCAAAGTTGTACTGAACATGATCATCTAAAGAAGGTTGGTCAAGGGTTGGTTGAGGTAAATCACTGTCAAAGCTGTAGCTATCAGTTGTTGATTCAGGTTGTTTTGCAAAATGATCATCTGAAGAAGGCTGGTCAACAACTGATTCAGGTTGTTTTACTTCTGGTGGTAGGTCGTTATCAAAACCATAGTTTTCATCAGTTGGTTGTTTTGCAAAATAATCATCTGAAGAAGGCTGGTCAAGAGTTGGTTTTAGCTCTTCATTTTGATAAATGTCGTATTGAACTTGATCAACTGGTTCAGATTGACTTTCAAAGTGTGCATCAGGTGCAGTTTCACTATTAAACTTAACAGGTTCAGACTCTAACGAATTATTGCTGTTTGATTGAGATAAATCACTCCCAAATTTATAGTCATGAATTGGTTCAGATTTACTTTCATAATGCACATCATCAGATGCAGTTTCACTATTACTATTAAGTTGAATGAATTCAGAATTTAATGAATCATTGTTAGTTGCATCTTTGTTGTTTTCAGAGTAAAGATTAGATTCAGAATTTAAGTCACTAGTTTCAACTACATCTTGTTTATTGAAACTACTTTCTAAAACTGGCTCCTTAGTTATTTCAGGTTTGAATTGATCGTTAACTTCGCTATTTACTTGATCAAACTGCTCAACTGTTGGTTGAGTTTCAAATGAAGAAGAAAAAGTTGTTTGGTCTTGTTGATCTGTATCAATTGGTAATTGGTAACTATCAACTACTTGGGCTTGTTTACTTTCAAAATCAGTAGTTACTTTTTTTTCAGCAGTTGGTTGTATTTCCTCATTATTATCAAGATTAGCTTGAACTTGATCAAATCCAACTTGATAATTATTTTGTTCTTCAGCAACTGGTTTGAGCTCTTCATGGTGATCAAAGTTGTACTGAACATGATCATCTAAAGAAGGTTGGTCAAGGGTTGGTTGAGGTAAATCACTGTCAAAGCTGTAGCTATCAGTTGTTGATTCAGGTTGTTTTGCAAAATGATCATCTGAAGAAGGTTGGTCAACAACTGATTCAGGTTGTTTTACTTCTGGTGGTAGGTCGTTATCAAAACCATAGTTTTCATCAGTTGGTTGTTTTGCAAAATAATCATCTGAAGAAGGCTGGTCAACAACTGATTCAGGTTGTTTTACTTCTGGTGGTAGGTCGTTATCAAAACCATAGTTATCTTCAACTGATTCAGGTTGTTTTACTTCTGGTGGTAAATCGTTATCAAAACCATAGTTATCTTCAACTGATTCAGGTTGTTTTACTTCTGGTGGTAAATCACTGTCAAAACCATAGTTTTCATCAGTTGGTTGAGATTCTTTAGTGGAGATCCACTGGTCATTTTCAAAGTAACCAGATCAAACCCACTCACCATTTTCATCATAAGAACCATAGTCAGGGTTACCAACATACTTTAAATAATCATTCTCTTCTTGCTTTTCATCAAAAACAAACGGATTCCCATTTTCATCAAAGAGTTGGGAGATATCATATTCAGTATCTCCATAAGGATCATAGTAAACCCCTGTTTCTTTGTTAAAAGCTATATAATAGCCATTACCATCAGCATCATATGCTACCTTAATATTAGGGTCTTCTTCAACAGTGGATTTACCATCATAAAGATCACCAAAAATGTTTTCAGGTTCGGTTTGGGTATAGTTTTTTTCTTCAAAAACCGATTGCTTGTTTTTAGCCATCAAGAAAAGTTATTTATGCCAGTTTAGTCAAGCTTGATTATAAAACTTATCGCTTCGCTCTAACTCTTCCATGAAAGCGTAAATAGTAATAAATAATTTTTTAAATTATTTTCCACAATCCCTATTAAAGGGTAAAACAAAGCTACATAGATAGGTAATAATAACGCTTGCACCAATACTCTTGGTAAAAGAAAGAAATAAACCCCATACAAAACAAAGTTATTACTTGGTCTGCCATTATTAATAAAAGTAATAAACTCAATGGCAGCAATTGTCCCCAAAAGGATAGAAACAACTACTGACATTAAAACCATTAGAACCAAGCTATAAATAGTTAAAAGTGCTTGTTCTTTATTTCTCTTTTTTACATAAACAAACCCTAAAAATCCTTCTGTTACTAAAAAGAAAATAACAAAGCTAACTAAAGTTATGATTTGTAAAACAACAACATTAACACTAAGATCAGCAGTTTGAAAATTTTTTGTTCCAATTTGCTGAAACTCATTATTAGTTAGATAAAGTAAAAGCAGTGTTACACTAACAACAAAAAAAGTTACTAATAGTGTTTGTAACACCCAAAAATCAACCTTGTAATTACTGGCATTTTTTCTAACTAGATAAATCCCTTTAACTATGCCAGCAAGAAAAGCAAAGAGTGGCTTTTGCAATGCAAACATCCAAAACCACACATAACCCTTTGTTAACCAATCAATAGTATCAGATAAAAATCCAAAAATAAAACCCCAAATAGGACCAAAGATCCATCCGAACAATGCAAAGGGAATCCTTAGAAAACTAATGCTTAATACATTAGTAACACTAATTGAAAAGATAGAAAAGATAAAGGTTAGTGCTAATAAAACACTAGCTCAAACTAACAGTTGTAAACTCTTTAAAAGTCTCAACGGATAGTAAGGAAACAAAAAGTTTCAAAACAGTTTTTTAGATTGAAGCTTGAATGTGAATTTTAACCAAAAATAGTAGGTGGGGGGATATCTAAAGTAGTTTTACTTTCATCACTAGTAATTGGTTTTGCCAATTCCTCTTGAAAGTACTTATTAAATATCTCATTAGTTTGTTCTAAGTTTAATTTAGGACTTAATGAAAAAGCAATTACACTAATGATGCTAAAAGGAACAATGCTAAAAACAAACAATCAGGCGATTCCTATCAGATAACTTGCAAATAATGGTGAAACACTAATTAGTTGGTTTTCACTAAATAAGCGGATGATTAAAGCTGCATTTCAAAAGCCACTTCTTACTATATTACCAGGGATACAATTTAAAAAGACAAAGATAAAGATAGTCCAAAAGATCCATTTTATTCTTACCTTATAACGGTAGTTATCATTAATTTTGGGAAACTCTTTGACCCCAAATTCACTACGTAAATACCGCATTGCTCTATTGGTTTGACCTCTAGTTGCAAAGCTATAGGGTTTACCCTGAAAAGCAAAGAAAAAAGAAGCACCACCAAAAGCCAGGAAGATCATGGTAATCAAGTTAGATGAACTTAAAGCAAAAAAGCGGTTTAGATTTGTTGTATCTGCATTACTTTGCTGAACAGTATTTTGGTCATTATTAACATTGAAAAGTGGACTGTTCTTATCAACAAAGTGGGTAAAAAAGACATTGACCATCACAACGTATGCTATCGAAATGAAAAAGATGGCAATCATAGAGATGAAAATCGCTAGTTGTGCTCATTTAATCCACTGACTCTTAAACTGAAACTCAAAGATCTTACCAACTAGTTTTTCAGAGGTAAACCTACCAAAGGCACGATCTCTGGCACGAACTTGGAGGGTTTGTTGCAAAATATTATTCTCAAGTCCTGAGTTTAGCTGTTGAGAATTGTTTATAGTTTGAAAACTTGGGTTATCTTTAACTGTTTTATTGTTTTCTTGTAACTCACTAACGGGTTTAACTTGAGTTTCAGCAAGTTTGGTAAAGCTATTCAACTCTTTATTAAACAAGTTTTTAACAGCAACATTAAGATAATTAGCTAAATCTAACGCATCAGTTAGATCAAACTTAGCAGCTTTAAGTTCTTTTTCACTTAATTGGTTTTGCCCTAATTGGATAAACTTATCATGAAAACTACCAAAAAGAAAGTGGTCTGGTTTTTTTGTTTTAACTCTTTTTTGTTTTTCCTCTAAAAAATAAAGTAATTTGAGTTGTGCCAAAATTGTTTTGGCAAAATCACTATCAGTTTTTATCCTTGTTCTTAAAGTTTCGTTATTAAAAACAATGTCAAGATTATTTTGTACCTTAGTTAGAATTTCACTAAACGTCATTTTGATAAGTAATTTTAGAGAGGTTAGTTAGTAAAAAAGCTTAAAGCAAAGTTTTTTAACAACGGAATGGCAAAGCCATCATTGTGCTTTAATTTAATATCCAATTTTTGAATTGCATTAATTATATTTACTAAAACTTTGCTAGTAAAGTTATGGTACTGACTTTGAATAGCAATTAAGCGAAACTGATTAACATTTAGATTAATGTTAGTTAGTTGCTTTGGATTACAACTTTTAACCATCAATGCTAATAACAACTCCCCACTAAAAAATTCTAAAAATTGGGTGGCAAAATTTGGTTTTGTACTTGCCAATTCATCAATATATTTAAATGCCTTTACAATTTGTGAATTTGTTAGAGCTTTGGTTAATTTGTAAATTTGAACAGGTTGATAATCACAAATAACTGTTTCAACTAATTTGTTATCTTTGATTTCATTTTTACCTAACAAGCTAAGTTTGTTAATTTCTTGGTAAATTACCCCCATATTTAAAGGTAAAGCATTCGCTAATCAATCAATTATTTCCAAATCAAGTTTTAAGTTAAGTTCTCTACAAACTTCACCAATTGCTTTATGCATTGATTTTCAATCCAATTTATCACAAAAAACAGTTGTGATTGATTTAATGGTTTTAATCCCACTAAAAGGATTGTCAGTATAAACAGTTAAAACTACATCAGTTGTTTTTAGTTTTTCTAAACACAAGTTTTCTTGTCTAGTTAAGCTTGTTTTTTCCAAAAAACTGCAATTATTGACAATAAACTTTTCATTATTAGAACCAAATAATGGTTGTGAAAAGAGATCATAAAGTTGCTTAAGATCTTTAAACCAAATAGTTTTATATGGAGAATTGCTTTTGATTTGACTTAATTTTTGGTGAATTAGCCCAATATCTTGACCATAAATTATTGTCATAATAAGCTACTGTAAAAATAGTATATAAAAGTCCCAATAAGCCATAATAAACAAAAAAGAAAATCAGATTAGGTTTAGGTATTTGTAGAAAAACTGTTACTTTTAATGATCATTCACTTAGCATTTTAAGTGGGAGATAAATACCAAAACTAGCTTGACCAAAAACACCAATAAAGGGTAAAATAATTCAACTAACACAAAAATAAAATAAGGCAATTGGGCTAAACAAAAGGTTAAACAAGACACTAAAAGCATTTAGTCTTGAATTTAAATACAAGCTTAAGGGGCTGATAACAATCAAGATTAAACTAGAACTGACAAGCGGTTTTAAAGCTTTTAATAACTTTAGTTTGTTGACAAATAACAATACAAAACAAGCTAGAAAAGAAAAATTAAAACCAAAGTTATTTAAAGCATGGTTACTAATAAGAATGATTAAAAGTGCAGTTAAACTTAAGTTATCTTCTGGTAACTGTTTTTTAAAAACCTGTTTTAACAGTGTTGAGATAAAAACTCTTAGTGCTGAAAAGGCAAATCCTACTAAAAACAGGTAAATCAATAAAACAGCAAAACCACTAAGTTTGTTTAAGTACCATCTTTTTCATAAAAACCGTTCCATTAAATTAAACAAGAAACTTAAGTGAAAACCACTGATAACAAACAAATGGACAATGTTTAGTTTTAAAGCATTTTGGTACAAATTGTTTTTAGTGGTTTCATTAATTAAAAATAGTTTTAAATACTGATTTAACTCACCTTTAGTGGTCTGATCAATTCAATTAATGAAAGGGGTACGAATAAAGTTATTTTTAACAATTTGATTTATCTTGACTGCTGGAACAAAATAACAAAAAGCAATAAAAAAACCAACAATTGTTAAGTTCAATAAACAAAACTTTCAGTCATACCAAAGACTAAAAAGCGTTATCAAAATGATCCAAATTGACAGTGCAACAAACTGTTCTTGTTGTACTAAAAAGAAGCCTGGGATAAAACTGAGTAAAACAAAAAAATAAAACAGCTTTGTTTGCATGCTGTTTTATTAATAGATTTATTTTGAACTTTTTAACAAATTAAAAGTCCTTAGATCAATATGATCTTGATGGATAACGTCTAAGTCCATCATAGCTAGAACTAAATGGTAAACTAGTTCTTCTAAAACTTGATAGTCTTGTTGGTGAATGGAATGATGAACGGTATGAACTGATATTAGTTAATCTTCATGGTCTTCTTGTTAAGGGATAATAACTACTTGGTGTTCTGCTAAAACGATAGTTAGAAATAGCATTATTTTGGAAATTAGTTGATCTTAATGGTGTGTAATTGTTGACTCTAGATTTTGGTGTGTAGTCAAAATCAAGAGAAAAACGATCACTAGTTAAACTTTGATTGGTATCGCTGTAAAGTGGATCACTGTATTTAGTTGCAACATACTCATTTTCAGGATAAAAACGGCTGAAATTGCTACTTTTTATAGTGTTATCACTCTTTAGAGCAATATCACTCATTATCCTTTGGTGGTTTAAAGCATTAATTTTCTCTAGAAGAGAAGCGTGGGAAGAGACACTAACAGTGATATCTGAATCAGTTGTGCGTTCAACTTGTCTAGGTTGAAAACCAGTGTCTAATTTTGATTGAAGTAAAGCTGCTGATCTTGGTACAACTTTAATTTGTAAACCTGAAGTTGGCAATGGTTGTTGGGGTTGATATTCAGTTTTTACTTCTGGTTTTCAGTGGTGAACTTCAACTTGAGGAGTTGATTCTACTTGAGGGATGTATTTTGTTTCAGGTTTTGGTTCAATTCTTGGTTCAACCATTTGAGCTTTCGGTTGAACTTCAACTTGAGGAATATGTTTTATTACTTCTGGTTTTGATTCAATTCTTGGTTCAATCCTTTGAGGTTTTAAATCAACAACAGGTTTTGGTTGAACTTCAACATGTGGTACATGTTTTACTTCAGGTTGTTTAACTTCTGGTACTGAATCAACAACAGGTTTCACTTCTGGTTTTGGTTGAATTTCAACATGTGATACATGTTTCACTTCTGGTTTTGGTTCAATTTTGGGTTCAACTATTTGAGGTTTCGGTTGAACTTCAACTTGAGGAATATGTTTTACTTCAGGTTGAACTAACTTTGCTGGTTTATTAACTAGTGGTGGTTTTAAAGAAGGGGAATTATTAAAACTATGGTTTTGAGATCCACTATCAACTTGAACGGGTTGTTGGTGGACTAAATCCTGATGGAGCTGTTGAGTAGGTGGCACTTCTTTTTCAACAAACTGGTCATCACCCAAGTTTTCTGTAGGTTGTTGGGGTTGATTTAAACTGTCATTTAATTCAAAGACATCAGGTTCACTTTCAGTTTCTAGAGTAGTGTGTTGAGCTGCTTTTGGTTGGTCATCAACTTCTATCTTAGGAAGACCTGCATCAATACTAGGATAATCTTGTTGGGTTGGTTGTTCTTGAGAAGTTTGAGTACTGCTTAAATAGTTAATTAAAGGGACCTTTTTCTCATCAGTATAGCTAGAAACATCCAAAACATTACCATTTTGGTCATAGAAAGTGTTGTTATCCTGATCATATTGAACAGTTACCAAGTTGTTCTTATCATCATAAGCATTTAAGCTAACAATGTTATTTGTAAAGCTAATAGGGTTATCTGAAGTTAATTCAAACAAAGGATAGTTACTAGCTAACTGCTTTCTTTTTTCTAAAGAGAAGATATTACCTGATTCAGGATCTTGGTATAGAGCATGAACCTTATTTTTATGATCACGGGCATAAACAACACTAACATCAGGATATCTTTTGTTAATCTTTTTTAAAAGCTTGTTATAGGCTTTGTTTATTTTAGCTTTCTGTTTATCGTTCATAAAAAATTACTAAATTAGGGTTTTAAACCGCCTTTTGGCATCAATTGTGATGGGTTAGGACGTTGTTGCATATTTGGATTAAACCCAGGGCGTTGTTGCATGTTTGGATTAAAGTTATTTGGTTGTGCAAATTGGTTAGGATGGGGTTGGTTAAATCCAGGGCGTTGCATGTTTGGGTTCATCCTTGGGTTGAAATTATTGTGTGGTTGGAACTGTTGGTTTGGTTGGTTAAAACCAGGGCGTTGTTGCATGTTTGGATTAAACCCAGGGCGCTGCATGTTTGGGTTCATCCTTGGGTTGAAATTATTGTGTGGTTGGAACTGTTGGTTTGGTTGGTTAAAACCAGGGCGTTGTTGCATGTTTGGATTAAATGCAGGTCTTAAAAGCGGAACACGCTGTTGAAACTGTGGTTGAAGGGGTTGTTGAACTTGGGGTTGGGAAGGCTGAGCTTGGGATTGTTGAGGATCAATTTCAACTGTTTGTTGTTCTTGTTGATCTGAGATTCTTTGTAATTGCTCAGCAATCTGTTCTTGGCGTTCCTTCTCTTCAAGTAAACGTTTTTCTTTGCGCTTTACAATAGGTAAACCTATCGCAAGTCCAAGGATAATAGCTAAAGCACTAAAACCAAATGAACCTGCTACTGTAGGGATAAATCAGGGCTGTTCAACAATTGATCTGCCCTGAATTACAGTTGTATTATCTTCTGTTTGATGAAAAACAACCCCTAGTTCACTACCATTAGTTTTCACAACAAGTGCAAATGCTAGTAACGATAAACTAACAATTAGGATTGTTGTAAAAAGTAAAGCAAGAACTATAAAAAGTTTTTTGTATCTCAAAAATCCATTTAACTCCATCTTTATCAAAACTTAATTAGTTCCTTTTTCTTCTTGATCTTGAATCATCATAATACTCTTCTTGTTCTTGCTTTTTCATGTTCCTTTTTCTTCTTTTAATTGAACGAGTGATTTTATTGAGAAAGAAGTTAACAATTAAAGTACCTATTAAACCACTAACAAATGCCATTCCTAGGGGAATTACATACTTAGTTAGATAAGGTGTAAACTGTTCAACAAATCCAGGCAACTTAGCATTTTTCAAAAAATCTACATATCCTGGGATAGCATAAAATGCACTTTTTTCAGTTGGAAAACGGTTATCCAAACCATTACTTGAACCTTCTAAAAGTTGTAATAAGCTACTTGTTTGAGCAGTTGCAGTTGCACCATTGTTTGAAGAGATGTTATCCAACGCTTCTTTTGAAAAGAACCTGTTGAAAACATCCATTGGTTGTGCTAACTCAAATGGGTTTAGAGAACCAAAGTAAAAGATAGCTAAGAAAAGATAAGCAAAGCCTACCAATACCAATAAAAGAAAGCAAAGCTTAAAGAGAAATCGAAACAAGCGCATTTGTATTAGTCAAAAATAAAACTACTCTGTGAATTTTAACTTTATTTAGTTAAGCAAATGGTTTATGTAATTAATTAAATTAACTATAGAGCTTTAGAAAGCTCTAAACTCTAGAAAAATTTTTAGTAATTAGGATGATTCTTAGGATGAAATAGACCAAATTCATGAAGCTGCTAATTAATCAAGCCCCAAAGAATAAAGCAGATCTTCAGCTCTGTCTTCTTGCCATTTCATAATCTTCACTTTCATAGTATTTAATCAAATCTTGTTCATTACGGATCTGTAAACTCACAAAATAAACTGAAATTAATGAAAAGATTCCCCCTACTATTAAAGATAAGCCAGGGATAATTCTATCAAGTAGGTTTGTTGTAGAAGCAAACACTGTAAAGTTCAAAATAAAGCTCAATAAGCTCGCTACAATACTAATTACAAAAGCCCATAATAAGATGTGAAACAAAGTTTGGGTTTGTTGATATCGCCTTTTTTGACTTGGTAGCGCACTTAATCCTCACACTGAACCAAACACCAAACTAGCACCTAAAAAAGCATAAACAATGTCATTAGCTTCAAAGTTAACTTGTTTTGAAAATGTCGTTGCTAAAGTTAATAAGATCCCAAGGGTTATCCCATAACTAATCACATCAGTAATGATTAAGGCCCAAAACCATGTCAAACTAGTGTTGGGATTCCTTAATTTAAAAGCAGTAACAAAATAAAGAATTAAAGAGACAAAACTAGTAATAACTGCAATAGTACTAAGTGTTCTAAAATCACTAGCTAAATCAATTAGTGTGCTTCTTGAAAGCAATTGTTGTACTGTTAATGCAACAAGAAAGATAAAAAAGATCCCAAAAGCAGCTACCATAAAAGTTAAACGGATTACAGAAAGCTGTTTTGTTTGTACAAACTGCTTTGCTGCTAAACCGTTTTGATCAATATAGCCTTTTGTTGAATTAATCATGACAATTTGACTTGTTAAATTTTAATTTGTCAATATAAAAAAACTAATAATTGCAAAATATATAGATAAGGATACTTACCCAAGTGGCTGAAGGGGTAGGCTTGGAAAGCTTATAGATGGGTAAAACCATGCGAGGGTTCGAATCCCTCAGTATCCGCCAGGGAGATTTACCCAAGTGGCTGAAGGGGGCGCTCTCGAAAAGCGTTAGGTGGTTATCCACGCGTGGGTTCAAATCCCACAATCTCCGCCAAATTCTTAACTGTATAAACAAAAAACACACCATTTTGGTGTGTTTTTTTATGTCCATAAGTTAGTTGAATTTACTCATCAATGTAACCTGAATCACGCATTGTAGCAATCCCTGAAGGGGCATTACGGAGTGAAAATCATGGTTTTAAAAGCGAAGGAATAGTTTCATTTAACCCAGGAGCGGAGACTGGTAGAACAGGAAAGTAACTATCTACTACAGTAATTAAGAACTTAGCATTATCAGTGTCCTGTTCAGCTCAAATGCTGTTAAATCGGTTAAGTTGAGCAGCGTTGTCATAAAGATCTTTCAATTCATAACCAATGTGGATATCTGATACATTTGCTGGTTTGTTGTCATCTATCTTGCTTCTTTTTGATAGATATTTATCAGGATCTTTAATTGCTTCTTTAACTTTATCAGCTTTCAATACCTTATTATCAACTAAAAATTTCAGTAAGCTTAATGCTTTTTTAGTGAATGCTAATGAAGCGGATGTACCGTTATTACCATTAGTACCAAAGTTCTTAATGACATAGGGATCATCTTTAAAAAGATCAGCACTTGTTATGCAACTACACCAGTCTTTTCCGTTAGTTGTTGTGTTATTTTGAAGTTTATTTTCAATTTGATTAAAGACATTGTTTTGGGATGCAGCTAACAATAAAGTTCTGACAATATGACTACCTGAATTGTAAGTAATTACTTCACCAATACCCTCACTGTTAAGCTGTGTAGCAGCATCAAGTCAGGTACCAACCCCATCATAATCAGGACTCCAATAAGAAAAACCAAGTACACTTGATAAACCTATGTATCATTCGTTTCTTGTTGGACCTTGTGCATCTCCTAAGATAATCTCAGGGATAATTAAATTTTCACCATTATCATTACCAAGTTCAGTTAAAGCTTGTTTTAAAGCGTTATAGTAATCAACTTGGTTAGAGGAGAGTGATGCATTTCCTAGTTTAATGTTGAAGTGTAATGGATTGTTACCAGTAAACCCAACTTTTTTTAATGCACTGATAAAACTTTGCTTGGTAACACTTACTTGTTTTGAAGAAACTTGACTAGTTTGACTACTGCTGCCACTAGTAGAAGCTGTTCTTACTTGAGCACCATTAGTTTTTGTAGAGCTATAGTAACTTAACTTAACAGTTGCAGTATCAAGAACATTCTTATCCTTTTGAAAAGTTCCAGTTTGTTCAGGGATTAAACCAAGTCTTTGGTTGTTGTTAATCTTGTAATAATAATCATTCTCAATTCCATCTGTATTTGTACCACTACTAGTTCCATTTGCTGGTTTTTCTTTAAAGATCCCAAAAGGAACAGTAGAATAGTTAACATCTCCTGAGTTGGGCAGATCAATGATTGCTAAGTTCTTTCAGTTGATCAAACCATTAATTCCAGCACGGATAGTCAACGCTTCTTCAGATTCACTGTTATATAAGAACTTAGCTTCTGTCTCAGTGATGTTTGCATTTAGTTGAACAGTACTGTCATTAGCAACATAAGGTTTACCTGAATAAGTTACTTGAGCACTTTGCGCAGTTTTTTGGATTTTTAATCACCTCAGATCCCCTGTACCATTAAACCTTGATCTTGCATCTTGTTGTTGGGAATAGGGAACAGCTGAAGCTGATAAGCCCCCAGCGATATAACTAGAATAGAACACTTCAGGAGTAGCTCCTGGTTGGAAATAACTAACTATAGCAGGGATAGGTTTTTCGTTTTCTTGTCTTGTTTTAGGAAGATTAGGGGTGATAATTGCATCATAAATCTGGTTGCGTTTAAAGACAATTTGTGCTTGGTTAAAACTCTCAACATAGTAAGGGCCAACTGATCAAGTGTCTTTTCAAGCATTAACACCCCCTCCATAGATACCATCAAAGTTAGTATTTGCTTGATCTAAAATCTTTCTGTTGTTATTTTGGTTATATTTAAGCGGTGAATCTTTACCTAGTTTAAGGGCTTTTACCTTAGGATGGGTGTGAGGAATTGGAAAGAAGAATTCCTTTGACATCATTGATAGAAAGAAAGGAAAAGGAGAAGTTAGATAAACATTAAACTTGTTATCATCTACACTTCTATAGTTTTCAACATCATAATTTTCATCAGTGATCTCAATACCTTTACCATTGCCATCACTAGAACCGTTGGTTTTATCCATACCAACGGTTTTTTCAACATCAAGACCCATTAGGTCAATGAAATAACCATTCCGGTTAAAACCTAAGTTAGAAGAGAGAATATAGGTCTCAAAACCCCTTTCAAAGTCTTTAGAGGAGAGTTTAACTGGTTGGTTGTTTTGTTTGACTTCTCTACCAGCATTATCAACCCAGCTCAAACTAGTGTTAATGGTAAATTCATATCTGGTTGCTTCTTGGGTTATCTTGTGATAGTTAGGATCTTCAGTAATAGACTTTGAACTATCACGATAAATTGTGCCTATTGCATCCCACTCATTGAACTTAGTGTAATCATTCTTACTAGATCCATCAGAAGAATCTGTTGAACCGTTTTTTTGTGCTCTACCTTTAAGGCCACTGTGTGTTGTCTTTTTATAGCCAGTAACTGATAAAGCAAGTTCTAACACTAATTTTTCTTTAATTTGGTCAGTAACATTAACCCCATCATCACGGTTTGTACCAGTAGCAACATAGTTAGTTAACCCTGCATAAGCATTACCAAAAAAAGATGAAGTGGGTGAAACGTTAAACATGCTCAATGGAACAGAGTTGTTCTTTAACAAATCTGCTGAAGAAGAGGTGAAAAACACCCCTTTGTTTAACTGTGAGGATGCACAAGCACTTAGGATTAGTGCTGCACTAACTGTCAGTGTAGAACCGAGCAACAAGTATCTTTTTTTTAATTTCATTGTGTTCTTTCATAAATAAATCGGTTAATTGATTGCTGATTAGTAAAAAAGAGTTAAAAAACAGCAATTTACCCTTAGTTAAAAACTAAAAGTAGTTTTATTCTAGTTTGCAATCACATTAGATTGCAAAATCAAAAACTAATGTTTTTATCAATTGCTCACTTTTTAAACAAGAAAATGCTTAATACAAAGTTAGCAAAACTAAAAACATGGTGCACCCGAAGGGACTTGAACCCCCACTTCTAGATGAAACTAGATCCTAAGTCTAGCGCGTCTACCATTCCGCCACGAGTGCATTATTGGTGCATCTTGAGGGGATCGAACCCACGACCCAATGATTAAGAGTCATTTGCTCTACCAACTGAGCTAAAGATGCAGATAGTGGTGCCGACTATAGGATTTGAACCTACGACCTATTGATTACAAGTCAATTGCTCTACCAACTGAGCTAAGTCGGCATGGTGGATTGTGAGGGGATCGAACCCCCGACCCTATGCTTGTAAGGCATATGCTCTCCCAGCTGAGCTAACAATCCATCACTTATGGTGCCGAATACAGGAATTGAACCTGTAGCCTATGCATTACGAGTGCATCGCTCTGCCCTTGAGCTAATTCGGCATTGGTGACGCGTACGGGATTCAAACCCGTGAATGCACGCGTGAAAGGCGTGTGTGTTAAGTCTCTTCACCAACGCGCCAAATAATGGCGGCCACAACAGGGATCGAACCTGTGACCAACCGGTTAACAGCCGGTTGCTCTACCGCTGAGCTATGTGGCCTGAGAATAAATTCTAGAATTTCTAGCCAATTTTAACAGCTTCCTTAGGATATGAATAACTATTTGCTTTGGGATGTTTTCTAACAAAAGTTAGCACAGAACTGGACACACCAACCTGTCCCATAACCATTAATAGACATAAAGCAAGGAAATTAAAGGTATTTCTATTTGGATCTAAAGCAATGTTAACAGTAGCTCCACTTGAAAGTCCAACTGTTCCAAAAGCACTAGTTGTTTCAAATAAAGCATCAATGAAACTAACTGGTTGTTCCATACTTAAAGGTAGAAGAACAGCTGTTAGTAAAACTGCAATTAAGCTTATGATTAGTACTAAAAAAGCATCTATTACTGTAGTTTGATCGATTGAACGCTTAAATGCTTTTACTTCCTTTTGACCTTTAAACTTAGCAACTAGAGCTAAAAAGATTACTGCTAGCGTAGTTGTTCTAATCCCCCCAGCAGTAGAAGAGGGACTAGCACCAATAAACATTGCCAATGCAATAATTATTTTTGTAGTTTGAATCTCACTAGCAACAGGGAAAACACTAAAACCTGCTGAACGGGATGAAATAACCATAAAAAAGAGCTGCATTACCCTACTTGCATTAGGGTTATTACCAAAAACTGACGCATGGATTGCTTGGTTAGATTGTGATTGCAATTGGGTATTTATTAAACTCTTTTTTTCATCACTAAAATTAACAATAGTGTTAGTTAAACTATCACTAGCAATAAATTCCACCATTAAAAGTAAGGTGAAAAAAAGCAGGATTACAACGATATTAGTAATTACTGTCAACTTGGTAAATAGACTAAATTGGTGTTTTGTGTGTCTACCATACTTAATCTTTTTTTTAATGGCTTCAAAGCCATCAAACAAACAAGGATAACCAATTCCCCCAAAGATAATTTGGCTAATAGTTAACCACTGAATAATAATACCAAGTCCATTTCTATAAGGAACAAAAGAACTACCCCCTATCAGATCTATCCCAGCATTATTAACTGCTGATAAGGAATGGAAAAAACCTGCTTGAAAAGCCTTATTAATATCATTAAAAGCTGCTATTGTTTGGTTTGAATCAACTACTAAAGCTTTTAATTGAGTTGAAACTTTTGCATGATCTGCAAACAAGTTAGCAGGTTCAAAGCCTGGGATGAAATAAAACAAAATACCATATAAAAATCCATAAATTAGTTCAACGATAAAAAGAAAGATGATAGATACTAAGATCATCTCACTAGTATTACCTAGCTTAGAACCACCTCGTTCTGATTGCAACATTAACTTTTCATAAAAACTGTATTGTTCCTTCTTGTGAAAGTTAAACAATCGTCATGCTAAAAAAGCAATAACAACAAATCCAATCCCTCCTAACTGGAGTAATACTGCTAAAACTATCTGGCCAAAGATACTGTATGTTTTTGATACAACAACAGTAGAAAGTCCTGTATCACTAAAAGCACTGGTTGATAAAAATAATGCATCTAAAAAGTTGTAATCAGTTTTCTGTTCAAATCTTTTTCCCTGTCAATCAATTCCATAACTAACCACTTTTTGGTAGTTATCTTGGAGTGCAATTGGCAAAAATAACAGCAAACTTCCAAACAAGATGCAATAGATATAAAAACAAAAAATTCGTTGGGTAATAGTCTCACCTCAGCCAATTTTTTTTAACCAAGTGGTGAGTTTTACCATCTGGTTTTGTCTTCTTGTCATTAAAAGAACGCTATCAAATATAATTTTACCAAGGTATGAAACGTGCAGATTTTTGCATTATTGGTTTAGGTAGATTTGGGATGCAGGTTGCACAATCACTAAAAGAAAACAACTTTAACTTACTTTTAATTGATCTTGATGATAAAAAAACTGACACCGCCTCGCAACAGTTTGATTATGTTATTTGTTGTGATGCTAGTAATCTAACTGCTTTAGAAGAGTTACAAATTGATGAATTTGCTGGGGTTATTGTTGGGGTTACCAACATAGAAGCGAGCATCATGATATGTGCTAATTTAAGGGAATTAGGACAAAAAAACATTATTGCTAAAGCCAAAAATGAAGTACATAAAAGGGTGTTAAGCACAATGGGAATTAGAGAAGCTTTGATCCCTGAAAAGATTGTTGGTAAAAATCTGGTTATCCGCTTAATCCATGGGCTTGAAAATGAAATTATCAACCTTGGTAATGAGATAATTTTCATCCGTTCAGCAGTTAACAACAAGGCTTTTTTTAACAAAAGGTTAGAAGAGATTAACTTTAGGCAAAACACCGATGCTAACATTATCTCCATCATGCGCAGTAATAAAACTGTTGTTTTTCCTTTAGGACCAAATACTGAGATCCAACCAGGGGATATTATCACTGCAGTTTGTCAACAAAAAAGTTTAAATAAGTACTTAAATTACATCAATCCTAAAACCAAAAATAAAAATTAAAAAAAGGATCATCATGATCCTTTTTTTAGATAGCATGCTGTCAATAAGCCATGTTCTGTTTTAAAGTCAGTTATTTATCTACAGCAATTGCTGTCATTACTTTAATTATTTGTTCTTAAAGCAACATTCCCTTACCAAAATTTAGGTTTCTTGCTTGTGGAGTTTACCGCGTTTCATACCTGGTTTTCACCAAGCTCGTCTCTGTGGCACTTTCAAAACATCATCATAGTATTAACCTTAGACTAGTTATGTCGTTATGGCTATCACATCCTAAATCTTATCGCTTTGATTTACACAAACACTACTTGCATTCCAGCAAGTGCAAGCATGGACTTTCCTCTACTTTAAATATATCTTTAAAGCAGCAACTAACCGACAGCGTCAAAATTATAATTTGGTGTTGGGGATGTTTTGGGTTTGACATAATGCTGATAGACAAACAGTAGCATTGGGGTATGCCCCTTACAGCGCTAGGTTCAATAACCGACAAAGAAAATAACGAAGTGTTGGTAGATCCAAATTTGATCATTAACCAACAAGCAAGTGTTAACTTTGCTTTTGCATAAGTAGATACTAAAGCTACAGCTGGTGAATAGTCATAGTTTGCTAGCTGTCATAGTTTATGACTCGAGGTTAAATCGTTCAATTTAACCTTTAAAAATAGAACTTGTTGTTTCCATGATTGTTTTGTGATCAATTGGAAACAAGACAAAAATCCACAAAACTAAAATGTAGAAGCTGTTTGTTGTGTCCTTTATGGAAACGGGTTCGATTCCCGTCATCTCCACCATTTATCAACTTTAAGTTGGCCTTACACTCCCCTAGTTGGGAGTTTTTATTTTGCCTTACTCTTTTTAAAGAGTTGTTTTAATTTGGTTTTGTTGTAATTAAAAGCAAAGATAGCTATAAAAAAGAAAGAATAAAAAACTAAGCTAATCGCTCAAGCGGTAGCAAATACACCAAAACTATTTAATTTAGAGAGATAAACACCATTGTTATTTTCAACATTAAAAAACAAGCTAAACCGCGTTGCTGATTGAATTTTTTGTGTATCTCTTTCAAAAAACTGTTGGTCTAATAACACCAAAAATAAAACCATTAGCAAGATCCATAAGAGATAAACAACAATACTGATAAAAAATCCAGTAGTATAGCCAATGCGCTCTCACTTAGTAGTCTGACTTTTAAAAAATAATGAAACAGTTCATCTAAAACTTAGAAAAACTAATAATGCTAAACTAATTAACCCAAAAACTAAGTTAGCAATTCCATATTGACTAATCTGATAAGTAATACTAGCTTGAATAATATCAGTTGGTTTTTCAACAGTTCAAAAAAGGTAAAACTGATTAAAGCCGTTAACTTCGTTAAAAGTGAATTGTTTAGTGTGAAAAACGCCAGCTAAAAACAAAACGTTGTTTAGAAAAAAGCAGAGAAAAAATAAAAAGTAAACAAAAGTATCAAGTAAGCCAAACCTGCTGTAAAACAGATAGTTACTGTGTTTGGAAACAACTTGATACTCAGCGACATTTATTTCACTGAGTTTATCAGATATCTTATTAATCCAACCACCACCACTATTTTTCTTTTTAGAAAGCACGTGGGATAGATTTAGATAATCAAACTGATTTTTCTTTTTTAACAAGTACCATATCTTCTATCCTAATTCCACCAAGGTTAGGAATATAGATCCCAGGTTCAATGGTTACAACCCCATTTTCACACAATAACTTGTTGTAAGATTGGGAAACATTTGGCATTTCATGGATATCAATACCAACGCCATGACCAGTACTATGCACAAAAAAGTCTTTAAACTCAGAGTTTTCAATAATATCGCGGCACACCTTATCAACTTGTGAACCTGTTAAAGTAGTGTTTACTGCATTTATACCAGCCAAATTAGCCTCTTCAACTTTTTTGTATGCAGATAATAACTTTGCACTTTTAGGTTTTTTACCAACTAAAAAGGTTCTTGTAATATCAGAGCAATAACCGTTGTAAATGGTGCCAAAATCACAAGTGATAAAATCACCTTCCTTAACTATTGTTTTGGTTGGTTTGTGATGTGGGTTAGCACCGTTTTTACCAGTAGCTACTATAGGATCAAATGAGTTTTTAGCCCCACCCTGCTTCACAAGCTCATTAGTAATCCATTGTGAAATGAAAAGCTCAGTCATTTTTGGTTTAATAAAACGCTTTAACTTAACTGCTACTTTTCTTGTAATATCAACTGCTTTTTCAATGGCTTGAATCTCACTAGGCAACTTTACTCTTCTAATCTCTTGGGCATTAATTACTGTGTATTGTTTACAAATAGCTTGAATTCAATCCTGATAGTTAAAGGTAAGATAGTCACCCTCAATTAAAAGGTGATTGATACCATTAGATTCACAAAAAGCTTTAACTTGTTTAAAACTAACAAATAATTCAACTTCAACAATAGGATTAATAAAGTTCCTTGCTGCTTCATAATACCTACCATCAATAAACAATTTTGCTTTATTGCTGGTGATGATTAACCACCCTGCACTACTTGGAAAATTAGTTAATCAAAAGCGGTTTTGATCAGAACCAATTAGGATAGCATCAGCTTTATTGGTTTTTAAAAGATCTTTAAGAACTGTAATTTTTTGTTGTAATTCACTAATCATTATTTACGTTTTACCTCTTTGTGCAATACTACCTTACGACAACGTGAACAAAACTTATTAAGTGCTAGTTTTTCTGGATTTTTCTTGACGTTTTTAAAGGTTAAATAATTAATCTCAGAACATTCATTACAACCTAGTCGTGTGCTTCTTTTAACAGCCATAATTAAATTATCTTAATTATTTATTGTCAATAAGTAAACTAATAGAAAAAGCATCAATGCCAGTGTGAACAATAATCACACTTGTAATGAAAGCATTTTCAATTTCATTTTGAAAGTTAATCTTATTATGCTCAATGAAATCAGTAATTATTTTTTTAATTTCATTAGCGTAATTTTTACAAAAAGAATAGCAAAAACCGATCCGTTTAATTTTGTAGTTATCACCAAACTTAGTTTTAACAAAACCAAATATCTTCTCAACCGCTTGACTAAAACTAAAAACTTTTGCTCCTAGAGTATTAACTCCCTTGTCAAACAAGATAATAGGTTTAACTCTTAGTAAAGTAGTAATGAACTTTTTCAAACCAGAGATTCTCCCACCTTTACGCATTTGCACTAGGTTTTTTAAAGTAACTGCAGAAAGGATATTTTGTTTATGTGATTCAACCTTTGCTTTAATTGTTTGATTATCACAACCCTTGTCAACCAATGCCTTTATATCTTCGACCAATCATTTTAGAGAAATAGCAATATCACTAGTTTCAAACACTAAAAATTCTTTGTCTTTATTTTGTTCACTAAGCTCTTTTGCTAATTGAACCAACATATCATAAGTACCACTTAAACCTTTACTTAAAGGCAGAAAAATAAAGCGATCATACTTAGTTTTAATCTCTTCAAAGATCTTAAGAAGATCACTTTGACGTGGTAAGGAAGTTGAGATGTTAAGTCCATGTGGGTTTTCTTTTAGAAGTTTATGAACATGATCATAATCAATTTCTATCCCATCACGAAAGCTTTTTTCACCATCAACAATTACTTGTAAAGGCAAGATGTAAACGCCGTTAATCTCCCCAGGTTTAATAGAAGCAGTTGAATCAGTGATGATAGCTGTTTTCTTCATGAATTAATCTCCTTAGTACCTTTGTTTCTTTAAATTATCTAGAAACTCTAGCACATAATCAAAAAAAAGTTTAGGCGCTGAGTCGTGTGGTGAATGACCAACACCATCAATAACCTTAAAAATAATCTTGTCACTTTTATTAGCTAGATAGTCTACAGAAGCTTTGGTTGGCGTGACAATATCATTAGCTCCTAAAATAACTAAGGTAGGTTTATTACCAATCATTTCATAAGCCCTTTCAAGTGAGTCATTACCATATTTAGCGTTTTGAACCATATCACTGTAAAGTGTTTTAAAGGTAGTTCTTTTTTTAAATGCATTGATAGCTATTTTCAAAAGTGATTTACGTTTTTCTTCATGTTCAACAAAATCCTTATGGTTGCTGTTATTACGCTTAAAAAAAGTATCTAAAATCCGCTTTTTATTAACTGAGAAAGAAGTTTGATTCATAGGAGCTACTAATATTAAAGCCTTAATTTTTAGTGGTATAACTTTGTTAACTAAAACAGCCACAGCACCTCCCATACTATGACCTATTAAAATGACGTTATTTAGTTTTTTTTGAACAATAAAATCACAAACCAAATCAACAAAGTGGTTTAGTTTTAATTGATCTGTATCTGTTGATTCATTGTCTCCATGACCGGGAAAATTAAAAGTAAAGAAAGGCCACTTTTTCTTTTTAAACAAGCTAAAAATACGACTAAAACTGGCATATTCGCTTCCAAATCCATGTAAAAAAATAAAAACGTTTTTTCTTTTTTTAGGTTTAAAGGCAAATATTGAGTTAAAAAGAGTATTTTTATTACTCGTTAGCATTGATTTTAGCTAAACGTTCTGCATATGCTTGGATGCGTTCTTTCTTAGAAAGTTTAGCGAGTTTATCATCCTTATTTTGGATAACAAAATCACGTTTTTTAATTCGTGGTTTTTTTATTTCAACTGGTTTATCTTCATCACTAGCTTCTTTGATCTCTTCAGTTTGATTAGCACTAATGTCATTGAAATATTGCAACTGATTTTGCAGTGCTTGGTTTTCTAAAAAAAGTTGTTCTTTTTCAATTTTTAATGTTTCTAGTTCATCAAGATGTTCATCACTGGTAACTGGAGTAAATTGAAGTTCTTTTTTAGCATTTTCAAGTGAATTTATTTGTTGTTTTAACTGATTATTTTCACTATCAGATGCACTTAAACTTTGCTTGGCTTTCTCCAATTCACTGTTTGTTTCTTCAAAAGCAGAGAGTAAATCTTGGTATTGTTCATTAGCATCATTCAATTTATTCTTTTTAAGCTTTTCAAAATCAGTTTTTAATTTGCCATAGCTTTCTTGTAAGATTTCATGATCAGCTTGGAGCTTTGCTAATAAGTTATTGCTATTCTCAGAGCCTGATAATTCATCTTCTAAATCATTAATTTTTTCATTAAGTGCTAAATTAACTTCTTCAAGCGTGGCTAATTTATCTTGAGCAACATTAAAAAGATTTTGAGAGTCTTTGAGTTGCTGTTGGAGATTTACTAACTGATTGGTATTTAAATTACTCTTCTCTTCATTCCATTCTTCTAACTCTGCAATTTTGTCTTGCAGTTGTTGATTTTGAATTGTTAAACCATTAAGTTTTTCATCGAGTGCTTTTTTCTGTTCTTCAAATGAATTTTTAGTGTTATTGAAGTCATTATCTTTAGACCTTGTTCACTCAATTTCATCTAATAAAACATCATTTTCATGTTTAAGTGCTGAAATTGTTTTTTGATAATCTAAGTTTAGCGCTTGTTGTTTCACTTGCAATTTATCAAATTTTGTTTCATTCTCATCAAAAAGTAGTTCATACTGATTTAAAAGATCATCATATTTTTCATTCTCATCATTAGATGTGTTGTCATGGAGTTTTTTCAGTTCATTTTTCAAAAAATCATTTTCTTGTTCAACTAGATCCAATCTTTGGTTTGCTTCTCTTGCTGTTAGTAACTGGTTTTGAAGTTCGTTTATTTGGTTGTTTAAAACTGGTAATAAAGCTAATTGTTGTTGAACATTACTGCTCTTATTTTTCAATGCATCTAATTGATCTGAAAGCAAAGCTTTTTCTTGTTTTAAATTCTCCAACTCTTCATTAACTTCATCACTTAAAGGATTAATAGCAACTGGTTTATTTTGCAGTTGCTCATATAAATCCCTATTTTCTTGCAAAAGATCATCCTGTAATTTCTTGGTATGTAAGTGCTTACTTTTTTCCTCAGATAACCTCCTTTTAAGATCATCGATTTCCTGTTCTAAATCAAATATTTGATCATTATTATTCTCTTTAAGATCATCGATTTGTTTTTTTAAATCAGCATTTTCCAATAAAAGCTCTTTGTTATTATAGTCATCCAATTCATCAACTTTTTTTGTTGGATGTTGCTCTTTTAAGATCCTTTTAACAACAAAAGGTTGATCATCATTCTGATCATATTGGATCGTTTTATGAACTGGATTGATAGCTTTGGTTAAATTTTCAATGGAATAGAAATCATCAAATTGTTCAGGTTCTTTAACCTTATCAGTTGAAAATATTTGAACTTCTGGTTTTTTTGTTTCATTAATCTCTTCACTAGGTTGGTTAAACAACTCTTCAAAAGATACTTGTTTAGTAGCTTCTGGTTTTATCTCATCCTTATCATCTTCAGCAGTAATCACTGATGGTTTTAGTTCCTGAAAACCAGTTTTAATTTCCTTGGTTAAAACTGATTGATCATCAACTTCTTGAAAAGCCATAGTTTGATCAACTGTCTGTTGCTCTTCCTCTCTAGTTTTAAGTTGATTTGCATAATGATTTAAAACATTCTTATCCCATTTTTTATCTAAAACCTTTAAATCTATCATCCAATTAAAAAAAGAAACTATTGACTTTTCTTTCTCAGCTTCATCAACAGTACCAAAAAATGTTTTCTCCAATAAATTTCTTTCAAAGGGAATAGCAGTAATTTTAGATGGTGAAAAAAGGATATTATTAGTTCTTTGTACTAATTCTTTTAAAAGTGTTTTTTCATCAAGCTCATTATCAAAATCACTAATTTCAAGTTCCTTATCTACTGCCATGGATTATGTTGGAATATTAGATAAATAAGTATATTATCTTAAACTTCTGGCTTTGTTCTTATCCGTGCGTTTTTTGATTTAAAGTAAAGGCTAATAGGTACAGAATTAAAACCAAAGTTTTCTCTAATCTTATTCTCTAAAAAACGTGCATAAGAAAAATGAAGATACTTAGGGTCATTGCAAAATAAAACAAAATGGGGAATTTGACTTTTGGTTTGTACTGCGTAAGTTATCTGCAAACGCTTGCCTTTAAAAAGTGGAGGTTGATTGTAAAGTTGTGCTTGCTGAATAACATCATTTAAAAGTGGTGTTGCAACCTTAGTTTCAAGTTGGCTTTGAATAATTTTAAGTTGTTCAAAAATAGTATTTAAGCGCTGATTTTTCAAAACACTAATAAACAAAACAGGCGCAAAATCGAGGTGTTTAAAATGCAATTTCAGCATTTTTTTATATGCATTTGTGGTGTTATTGTTTTTTAAAACTAGATCCCATTTATTCACAAGAATAATAACAGGGATAAGTGCAGCTTGTGCCAATCCACCAATCACTTCATCTTGTTCACTAATAGGTTTTGATCCATCTACCATCAAAAGGATAACGTTACTACGGGCAATAGCTAGCTTTGTTTTGATGTAAGATGCGGTTTCAATTCCCATGTTAATTTTGCCTTTTCTTTTAATACCAGCAGTATCAATCAAAAGAAATTTTTCACCATTAACTTTTAAAGGAACATCAATAGCATCTCTAGTTGTACCACTCTCATTTGAAACTAAAACACGATTTTGTTTTACAAGTTGATTAATAAGTGAGCTTTTACCAACATTTGGTTTGCCAATTACACAAAACCTTATTTTTGCTAAATCATCATTATTTTCATTAGGGAGTAATTGATTTTGTTTAACTAAGAGATCCATTAAATCACCAATTCCAATTCCATGAGCAGCACTAATAACAACTGGTCTTCCAAACCCTAAGCTGTAATAATCTTTTAATGTTTCTTCAGCAGTTTTAGGGTTAAAATTTTCAGCTTTATTTACCACTAGTATTACTGGTTTATCCTTATTTTTTTTAAGAACCTTAGCTACATAAAAATCATCGCTATTTAGTTGTTCTTGTAGTGACACTAAAAAAATAATAGCTTTGGCTTGACTAAGTGCTGCTTGTACTTGTAATGCAATTAGTTGTTGCAAGGGAGTTTGTTTTGCAATTAATCCACCTGTGTCAATAAAAGCTATCTTTCTTTTTAACCATTCACCAATTCCAAAGATCCTATCTCTTGTCGTGTTAGGAGTATCTGAAACAATAGCCATTGGCTTTTGAATTAAGCGATTAAATAAAGTTGATTTACCAACGTTTGTACGACCTATTATTGCAACAGTAAACACAAATTAAAGTTTAAAAACCTTCTTTGCTTCTTTGAGGGTTTGTTTTACTACTGCATCAAAACTTAGTTCAGAAGTGTCAAGATAAATAGCGTCCTGGGCTTTTTTTAATGGGTCTGCAGTTCTAGAACTATCAATTTGATCACGTTGCTTTAATTCTTGAATTAGTTCCTTTAGTTTTTTTTCATTTGATAGAGAAATTCCCATATCTTGTAATCTTCGCTGCGCTCTAATTTCAACTTTAGCATCTAAAAAAAACTTCAATTGAGCATTTTTTAAAACTACTGTTCCTATGTCTCTACCATCCATCACTATGTTTTTATTTTCTGCTAGTTTCTGTTGTTTAATAACTGCAATTTTTCTAATGTTAGGATCAACAGCTATTTTACTAGCAATGTTAGCAACTGATTGGGTTGTAATAACTGTTGTAATATCAGCATTGTTATAATACACAGCATCTTTCTCAAAGCGTCAGTTAATTTGATTAATGATTTTTAAAAAAAGATCAATATTTAATCTATTCACTTGCATTACATAGGCAAAGGCACGATACATTTTTCCACTAGAAAAATAAAAAAAATCAAGTTCTTCAGCTATTTTTTTAGCAACACTGGACTTTCCAGAACTACTTGGACCATCAATTGCTATTTGTCAATTCATAACTAAATTTAAACAAATGAAACAAAACTAACAATCAAAAAAATAAGAAAAAACAAAATGCTAAACAGCATGAAACTTATTAAAGTTATCACTAAGTTCTTAAAAATAGCCTTATTAGCATTAAACAAATTAGGTTCGATGTTATCAATGCTTTTTTTAAAAGCAAAACTTTCAGTTGAAAAAACTGTTAGTATCTTGTTGTATTCTTTTAAATCACTAGTTAAATTGCTTGTTTTTTTTAATCATTGTTTCTCATTAGCTTCATAAAATTTACTTAAGTGGTTAATCTTTTCTATTCCCTTATCATCACTAATTCAGCTTTCATAACCGCTAGAAGTTTGGTTATATGCTGCGTTTAACCACATCCTATCAACTTTTTCTTCTAATAATTTAAAGTCAGTATTTTTTAAATCAACTATTAATTCCTGAAGTGTTTTAAACAGTTTATTTGGTTCAGTGTGATGTTTAACTGGATTTTTATTAAATTCACTAAAAGGATGGTAATTAATCAAGATTTTCTGATTAATTTTATTAAGCTGTTTTTTTCAGCTTTCAGTGTTCTTCTGAGCGTTAATTAAAGCTTTTTTAACTATCTTATTGTTATCAAAACTTTGTCTATAAAAGCGAAATTTTTCTACTCTTCCCATGGGTTGGCATTATGAACAACAAACTGAATGTCATCATCTTCCTCACAAGCATTGAGAAAACGTGATAATAAAGTTTGCTGATTTCTATCTAAATCAACAGTTAAAAGAGGTACCAATTTAATTTCACTATCTACTATTGAAAAATTGTTTTTTTTCAACAGCTCCTTTGCATGAAAATAACTATTTGAATGCAAGCTAATTTCAAAACACTCTTCATCATAATCAACATCAATTAAGTTAATATTGTCCAAAATTAATAATTCAATTAGATCATCTTTCAAATAGTTATTTTTATTAACAAAGATAATCCCTTCTTCTTGAAAATTAATCTTGACGCTATTTGGCTTGGCTAATTGTCCTTTTAGTTTAGCTAAATAACCGTTTAAACTACTGAGTAAACGGTTAGGATTATCAGTTAGTCCAAACACAATAATTCCAACACCATTTGGTCCAAAAATCTCATAACAAAACTCGCTAATTTTAGTTGTATCTTTTTCACTACCATGGATATTTCTTTTAATTGAATCCATGCTTAGACCCTTAGCTAAAGCAAGATCAACTGCAACTTTTAGATGTGGATTTGACTGGATATTAGTTCCACCTTTTTTAACAGCTGAAGCTATTCTTTTTGCTAGTTTTTGAAGTTGTTTTGCACTTGTTTGTTGTTTTTTATTAGTTTGATTAGCAATTAGATGCTTACGTGGCATGTAAGATTAAAAATTATTAGCAACTTGGTCAACTTTGTGTGCAAACAGATCAACTACCTCTTGCTTGTTTTTATCTTTGTAAAGAATTTTAGTGTCATCAATTAAAACACTCTCAAAATGTGTAACACCTGCAAAACCAAACAAGCCCTTTAAATTACTAACATGATCAGCTCAAGGGTATCATCCTAATGGTGCACCTTGTGACGCTAAAACAACTACCTTAAGATTAGTAAGTAATCCCTTAGAAGCACCTTTAGTAACATATTTGTCTTGAAAGGTTTTATTAGCTACAAAGACATGATCAATAAAGTTTTTTAAACTAGCAGGATAATTAAAGTTGGTCATTGGTGCAAGGATAACAATTCCATAAGCTGTTTTTAGAGCATCAATATAATAATCACTATTTTCAAAACTAAAAAAATTACTAGCGTTTTGGGTATTATAAGATATCTTACCTACTGGTAATTCATTTAAATTTCAATCAATAAATTCAACACTACTATTTTGTTTTTTATAAGTTTGAAGGAAACGATCTAATAAAAGGTGGGTGTAAGAACCAGAAGGGGTTACAGAAGCATCAACAATAATAACTTTCTTCATAGCTAATAATTAAAAGTCTAATTTTTATTGTTAATTCTAATGAGCTTTAGTTAATTTAGCAATTAATTGGTTGGTTTCAGTAAGTTTTTTTTGATATTCTTCCAATTTTAAAAATTCACTTTTTACCTTTTCTTTGGGTGCTTTTTCTAGAAAGCTTTTATTTTTAACAATAGCTTGGCTACGTTTTACTTCACTTTCAAAAAAAGCTTGTTGCTTCTGTAGAGATTTAAGTCTTTGGGTTGTATCATCAACAATTTGGTATTTAAAACTAACTTTTTTATTAGTTTCAATTTTCAGTTCAATTCAACTAAAGTTAAAGTATTGTTTAACATCAACAGCATTTTTACCAGATAAGATAACAACTAGTTTTTGTTGTGAATTAAGCATGTACTGTTTTCTGTAATTGCGTAAGTCATTAATAGCAGCTAAAACAAGATCAAAAAGTTTGGGAATTTTAATTTTAGTTGCAAGAGGTCATGTTGCTTGCATAACACTTTTATTGTTAAATTGCTGATAAATACGCTCAGATAAAAAAGGAACAGTGATACTAAGCAAAATAGCAATATTAGATAAAACTGATTTAGCAGTATAAAAAAGCTGTGGTTTTAGTTGATTTGGTTCTTTTTTAATTGCTTCAATGAAAGTATTGCAAAAATCATCCCAAACAAATTTAACAAGAATTTGGTTTGCTAATGCTAACTGGAATTTATCTAGTAGCTTAGTTATTTTTTGAATTACTTTATCTAATTTAGCTAAGATTCAAGTTTCACTTAATGAAAGTTTGTCCAAGTCATAACTAATTTCTTGATCATTTTCTAGTTGGATAACAAACTTAGTAACATTCCACAATTTATTTAAAAAATTTCATGCACTTTTTATTTTTTGTTCGCTGAAAATTAGATCATCTCCTGGAGTGTGATTTGAACACAAAAATAAGCGCACTGCATCCGCTCCATAATTTCTAATAAGATCAACAGGATCAATGCCATTATTCAGTGATTTTGACATCTTACGATTTTGTTCATCGCGTACTAAACCGTGGATTAAAACAGTTTTAAATGGCAGTTTTTTAGTTTCAAAAAAGGAGTTAAATAACATTCTTAAAACTCAGAAAAATAGAATATCATAACCTGTAACTAAAAGCTCAGTTTCATGAAAAGAGTCATCCTGTTCTCAATTCAAACAAATTAAAGGTCAAAGCGAAGAAGAAAATCAAGTATCAAGTACATCTTTTGATCTAGTGTAGTTTTGTAAATTTTTTGAAGGTTTTTCACCAACAACTATTTCACCTGTATTGTTTTCAAATCAAACAGGAATTTTATGACCCCAAATTAACTGTCTTGAAATACACCATGGTTTGAGTTTATTCAACCAATTTGACACTTGCTTATTAAAGCGTTTGGGAATAAAATCAGGATATTTTTTTAAATATAAGTGATCTTTTAACTTTGGTAAATCAACAAATCACTGTTTTGAAAGCATGGGTTCTACAACAGTGCCACTGCGTTCAGAAAAACCAACATTACTAGTTAATGGTATTGATTTAACAAGTAATTTATTTTTTTCTAATCATTTAACAATTTTATTTCTTGCTTGTAAAACACTAAGGCCTTGAAATTTACTTGCATTTTGATTGAGAATACCGTTACTGTCAATGCAGCTTAGAAAATCAAATTTATATTTAGTGTTGATTTCATAGTCATTAAAGTCGTGTGCAGGAGTACATTTCAATATTCCTGTACCAAATTTAATGTCAACATAGCTATCTGTTACAACAGGAATTTGTTTTCCTGTTAAAGGGTTAACTACTAATTTATTTCAGAAATTAGTATAGCGCTTATCTTTTGGGTTTACCAATAGACAAACATCAGCAAAGATAGTTTCTGGTCTTGTTGTTGCAACTATTAGTTCTTGTTTACTATCATTCGCTAGTTTATAAACAACATAATGAAGATGTTGATTAACAGGTTTATTGATAACTTCAATATTTGATATAGCAGTATTCAATTTTGTATCTCAATTAACAAGCGTGTATGCTTGATAAATAAAACCGTTTTCATAAAGGTTTTTAAAACAATTGTTAACAATTTTATTAGCTTGTTCTGAAAGCGTGAATTTAGTTTCAGATCAATTTAAGCAAACTCCTAAACTCTTTAGTTGATTTTTAATTATTTCGCTTTGATTTAATGCCCAATTCATGATCATTTCAGATTTTTTATCATCATCTGCATCAAAATATTTTTGATTTTCTTTTAATGCTATTTTTTCATATTTCGTTTGAGTAGCAATGCCAGCATGATCAAAGCCAGGAATTCAGTTAATACTAAATCCCTGCATCTTTTTAAAACGCATGATTTGATCAGTAATACTAACCTCAAAAGCATGACCAATATGAAGAGTACCTGTTAGATTTGGAGGGGGAAGAATTGCTGTAAAAGAATTGTTTTTATCTTTAGGTTTAAAAAAACCAGCATTATTTCAAATTTCATAAAGCCCATCACTAACTAAGTTGAAATCATAGTTTTTTTGAAAACTAAATTTATCTTTCATCTTCAACGAATAATTCGAAAATTTTTTTGTGAACTAAAGCAAGATTATGATGTGTTTTTGTACTTGCAAAAACACATTTATCAAAATTAACTTTTAAAAAATTTGCAATATTCTTAAGCGAAAAATATCTTTCACTTTGATTTAGTTTGTCAAATTTATTAGCAACAATCAAAAAGTTCAATCCTGTTTGCAAAATAATTTTAACCACTTCCTGATCTTGAACAGTAACAACTCCACTATCTACTATCAAAACAACACCAACTAGATTACTACGAAAATTTAAAAATTGGGTAAGTAAATTAGTAATAAAATCTTTCTTATTTTTGTTTATTTTAGCAAAGCCATAACCTGGTAAATCAACAAATCTTTTGTCTTTATATTCAAAGTAATTTAGTAATTGTGTTCGACCTGGTGTTGCTGAAGTTTTAGCCAGTTTCTTTTTAAAAAAAGCATTAATCAAACTTGATTTACCAACATTACTTCTTCCCATGAAACAAATCTCTGGGATATTATCTTGAGGACAATCTTTTAAATCACTTGCACTCTTCAAAAAATGTGCATCCATGTGTATTTTATTTTTGGTTTTTAATGGAGCGCATTATCTCTTTTACCTGGGTTTCAGATAATTTTCTACCCATTTTTGCATACATTGCTTTAATTTGATTTTCAGTAATAGGTGGATTGTCACGCATCTGTTTTTTAAAGATTTTTATAGAAATAAAATAACCAAGAATCATTCCCACCAAAAGCGAAAGAGGGATACCTAAACCTAATGCAAGTGCTAGATCATTCATAGCTATATATTAATAATTAAACATTTTAAAAGTCTTATAAAATTAAATAATCGAATTAATGGATAAACTTGTTAGTATATTAGTTCCTTGTTACAAATCAAAACCTTTTTTAAAACGTTTTTTTAATTCACTTTTAAAGCAAGATCTTAATCAAGCTAAAATTATTTTTTTCAATGACAATGTTGCTGATGAAACCTATGAAGTTTTGCAAAAATTCAAAAAAGAACACAATAACTTAGCAATTGAAGTCTATTGTGACAAACAGAATGAAGGTATTGGAAAAGTGCGTGATAAGCTAGTGAATCTAGTAACAACACCTTATTTTTATTTTATCGATCCTGATGATTGTTTTAACAACAAAAATGTCATAAAAGAGATTGTTGAATCAATTAAAAAAGAAGATTTTGATCTTGGTGTATTAAAAAGTATGGTCTATTTATGCTTCTTAAAACATGATTTCATTATTAAATTTTTGCCTTTAAAAGGTATTTTTCAAGGCAGAGTAAAATTAATTAATAATAACAATGTTAATAAATTAAATTACATCAAAAATAATGATCAATATATTTGAAATATTGTTATAAACACAGATTTTTTTAGGAAGCTAAATTTAACTTTTGAATCAAGGTTATTTGAAGATATACCAATCTGATATCCGATGTTTTTTTCATCACAAAAAATTGTTTTTATTGATGTGATAGGAACAAATTATTTTATTCGTAATGATAGTTTATCAACTACTATTAGTGCTCCACGCTACTTAAATTTAATCCAATGTTATGAAAAGCTATATGTAAATCTCAGCCAAAATGGTTCTCTTGCAAGTTTTATTGATCCAAATCATAAGATTGAAGCTAGGTTTTGAAGAAGGCAAATGTTTGTTTGATTTGCACTTTTCAGCTTTGAATACTTTAAGAAAAATTTTTCTGAATCAAAAAAAATTCTTGAAAAACTATTTGTTTTTTTGGAAAAAAATGGAGTTTATGAACGTGTTTTTCAAACAAAAAATCAAGGTATTTACTATATTTGGGTACAGCGACTAAAATATTTTAAACATGTTTTGGAATCTAAATCAGATAACTAATTAAGTTCTCTTTAAAAAATCAATGAGATTAAAGTTATTTAAAGCTTATTGTTTAATTTACTTAAATTAAGAATCTTTATCTTGTTAAATTAATACTTAACTGGTTTAATGTCTGCAATTAAATTTAATCCTAGTTCATTCAGAAAAAACTTTAAATGGTTTGAAAATAACAAAAATTGGATTAATTTTGATAATGCTGCTACTTCCATTGCACTTGATGTTGTGGCTGAAGCAAGCAAAGAATATTACCAGTATTTTTGTGTCAATCCTCATAACAAAAATCCTGAAATTAACCAAAAACTTATTGCTATTATTGAAGAAACAAGAGATTTATTAGCAAAATTTTTCAATGCTAAAAAAAATGAAATAATTTTTACAAGTTCTGCAACTGAATCGCTTAACTTATTCGCCTTTGGATTAAGCTCTTTAGTAAAAAGTAATGATGAAATCATTCTCAAAGAAGATGAACATGCTGCTAATGTTTTTCCCTGAGTAAATCTAGCAAAAGAAAATAAAGCCAAACTAAAAATAATTAAAAAAACACCAAATAAATCTTGAACTGATGCTTTTTTAAAAGCTTGTACACCATCAACAAAACTATTAGTTATAACTGCAACATCTAATCTTTTTGGAAATAGTATTGACTATGAAAAAATTTCTAAACACTTAAAAAAAATATCACCAAATAGCTTTATTGTTGTAGATGCAGTACAAGCTGTACCACACCATAAAATCGATATTACAAGTGCTAATATTGATTTTTTAACTTTTTCTACACATAAATTTTATGGACCTACTGGTCTTGGCATTGCCTTTATCAAAAGCGAATTACAATCACGACTAAAACCCTTTAAATTAGGTGGTGATATTTTTAAATCATTGGATAATAACTTTAAGATAATTTTTAAAGAAGGTCCTTCCAAATTTGAAGCTGGAACGCTAAATATTATGGCTATTTATGCTTTGAATAAACAGTTAAAATTCATGCAAAAAGAATTTAATTTCAGTGAAATGGTGTTTTACAGCAAACAATTAAAAAATTTAGCTTATCAACTGCTAAGTCAAAATCCTAATATCGTTTTAGCTAATCATGATCAAGATGTTCCTATCTTTGCTTTTAAGCATAAATATATTAATTCTGCAGATCTAGCAACTTTTTTAAACATTAAAAAAATAATTGTTAGACAAGGATCCATCTGTGTTGGTAAATTTAAAAATAAAGAGAGTTTTTTACGTGTTTCTCTACTCCATTACAACACAAAAGAGGAATTACTTTATTTAGAAAAATTATTAAAAACTAGTAAGAATTCCATTATTAATGAACTAATATATTAGCTAATGGATATTAGAGCAAGAACAAAAATTATTGATATTTATTCAAATTTAAAATACAAAAAACCTCTCAAAAGTTTTCAAAAAATTTTAACAACAAGTGATAGTGATAATTGTGAAGACTTTTTTAATATAGGTTTAAATATTGATAAAAATAAAATTACTGCAATTGGTTTTGATGGTGATGGTTGTATTATCTCTACAATTGCAACTGAATTAAGTATTAAAGCAATTGAAAATAAAACTATTAACCAAGCAAAAAAAATATTATCAGATTTAATTGCAACTTATAAAGATAAAAATTCAGCAAACCAAGTTGTTGAAGAATTAAAGCTTTTAATTGAAATGAATGTAACTGAAAAAAGGTTACAGTGTTTGCTTTTAACACCAAGCAACTTATTGCAATGGTTTAAAAATTTTTAGCATTAATAGCTAACGTTTGTCCTAGGATATCATATAAGCGTTTATCACCAACTAAAATCTGTTGATGTTCTCTTTGGTGTTGCTTTTGATTTTCACGAATTAAATCTAAAAATGCCAACTCTTGAGTGCCTTCATCTAAAGCTTGTTCAATAAGTAAAGACATAAAGATCTCTTTCTTTAAACCTAATGAATTAGCTTTATTATTTTTTCAATTACTAGAAATCTTATTTACATCATCATTTGTTATCTGAATAACATAACTAAGAGTCTGGATACTAGAGTCATTTGTTAATGGAACTGTTTGCACAGTTTTATATCCTTCTGTATTGGAACCATCTGTATTTGCAGCTTTAGATAAACCAACATAACCTTCAAATTTATGAAAATAAAGATCATCTAGTCTATCAACTACATTTAATAAAAACTTTTTTTTATTATCAAAACTTATTAAAGGTTCACCTCTAGAGTTAAAGCGACTTAAATTATTTGTATCAACATTAACTGAGCGATGTAATAACTCACCAAAAGCATTAAGTTCAGCATCAGAACTGGTTTTATTAATCAAGCTTCACAAGGTAAACTTATCCTTATATTGACTTAAAGCGCCTGCTTTATCAGTTGCTGTAATTAACTGTCCGTAATTATTAAAAAGCTGTTGTGTTAAACCAGCACTAGCTGTTGAAATACTTTGATTGGAATTAATTGTTAAACCATTAAATCCATAAAAATATTTTTTATCACTTGATCCTTGTGATTTATTAGATAAAGCTACAGAATTATTAAACGGTTCATCAGTAAATCTATAAGTGTTTTCACTTTCAAGCAATGAATCGGGTTGAATTGGTGTTTGTTTATCATTGAATCAGTTTATTTCAGAACCTTGAGTATAGTTAGGATTTTGTAAAAACCTATTAAAAGGGTTTTCATTAGCTGATGAAGTACTGGATTTTGTTTTTTGACTAACAGTAGCGCTAGGGTTTTTATCATATCCTACTGTTCATGAAACAAATGCTCTAGTGCCAATTGGAATTGCTTGTTGTAAAAGATTCTTATAGTTTTGAGCACCATTTTTAACAAGTCACATTAACGCTTGCAAAAAGCGCATGTATTTGTACTCAGCATCCTGATTAGGATCTTCCAATTCCTTTTCAAATGCTTTCTTTGCTAAATCTAATAGGGTTTGATTAACACTACTAGAAGTATGAGATTGGGCAGCTTTATTTTGCATTTGCAACATAGTTGAAGTTGAATTTACACTACCCAAATCCTTATAGTAACCAAAGCGTTCTTTACTAGTTAAATTTTGTCAAGAACGGATATAAAGTGCCTGTTTAACAAGATCATTAAAATCAGAAAATTCACCTTTTAATTCTTTATTTGAAGTATCAAAATTATTAGTGAATGAATTAGTGTTTTTAAAGTACCAATTTTTAAAGATGTTTGCAACAGTACCTGTTCTAATTCCTGAATCAGTTAAAAGTGATAATATAAGATCAAGATCCAAGTCATTTAATTGTGATGATTTTAGGGTAATAATCTCTGAATATTGACTAGAAGAATAAGTTGTAGCTTTTCATTTTTCAACTAATTCTTTGGCTTTATTTTCTACTTCAGTTGTTAAAGTCTTTAAAGTTTGATTATTTTTTTCACGAGTTGGTTCATTATCAGAAGTAATAGCTGCAGCAGTGGTTTTCAAAGTTAAAGTTTGAGCACTACTTTGATCAGAGTTGTTATTAAAAAATTTTGCTAATGAAGGATAACTACCATCATTTGCTCTTTTATATGGAAGAGGTTGACCCCAACCAATTGAACTTTCTTTAGCTTCCTTTTGAAGTTTAATGTAGTTGTTAGCACGATCAACAATTGCTTGTTCTAGTTTTTCTATATTAGCTAAATCTGTTCTAAAGTTATTAAGTTTATTAGCAGCTTTAATATAAGACTCATAACTTGATTTTATTTGTGAAAGTGAATTATTAAAATCTTGTTGTTTTTTAATAGTTTCAGATAAATTGGTATTGTTTTTTAAAAGTTTTTTAGCTAAATCACATACATCTTTTTGACCGTTATTATTAGAAGTTCCATTTTCTAACATAGTTGTTAAAGCTGTGTAAAGTTTTAGTGTTGTATTTCTATTTGCTCAACTTCTAAATTCGCTGTTAGAACCAAATAAATCAACTGAAAAACTGACATTATCTTTAGAGAAATTATTAGTTTGTCCTTGTAAAAATCGCATTAATAAAACTTCTGCTTGTTTTTCAAAATTACGTTTGTTAGGTGATGAATTCTCTAAAAAATAATTACCTCCATCAATATGAAATGCATATATGGCATCATCACCTCTAACATAAACAGGTTTCTGTTGCTGTTTTTGAGTTGTCTTTGAACTTAGACTAACTAATAAATTACTTGTTACTACTTGTGCTTGAGATGAATTTGATTCCATTCTAACTGCATCAAAAATAGTTGCAGTTTGACTACTATTATTTAAAGCTTGTACTTGTTTTCAAAAAGACTGCGTGTTACTACTATTATCACTACCAGAAGAAGAAAGCGAGGGATTAATTTTTAAAAATTCACTTTTAACATTAAAACCATTATTGTCTGAAGTAACTTCTTGACTTTTTGTCATAGCACTCTTCATCATAACTGTTGTTGCACTTGAACTTTTAATAAATTTATCAAGAGGATTTAAATTGCTACTAGTTCCACCTGTTGTTGTTGTTGTTGTTGTTGTTGTTGTTAATTCTGTTTTATTATTCAGTAAGTAATGGTATTGATCAATAACTGCAGCAGATAAGTTAACAGTTTTTAAAACAGAGAGAATGTTATTTTTACTAATTAAAACTTTGCTTGCACTATACTTGTTTTCAAAGTCAAGTAAATCATTTCTGGTATTAGTAGCAGCTGAACTTTGTGATGAACCACTAGAATTAGCAGTTTGTAATTGTTTATCAAACTCTTCAAATAATTTTGCAGAGTTTGTTTGACCACCACTTTCACTAGGATCTTGAAAAGCAGGAAAGTTATAAGAAAGATTTAGATTGGAAGCTCCAATTGCATTTTCATCATAAATACTGCCAAGTCCAGCAATTGGAGATTGGTAATTGAAAGAAGCTTGATTTAATAAAAATGGGTTTTCTTCTATTAATCACTGTGAAAATAAATAAGCTTGAAGATTAGTAAAAAAATCACCATTTACATCATTTAAATTGCTGTTAATAAACTTAAGTTTATTTTCTGTTTTTTCAATGTTTTCTTTAGTTGTTGCAACGCTTGTATCACTTGAATTCACTAAACTAACATTTGCACTAATGTTATTGAATATTAAAGATTGAAAATCAGTAATTAATCTATCATAGAGTTTAAGTTTTTTTCAACTTTCTTGATTACCACCGAACTGATCATATTCTTTTTGTACTTCAATAGGTCACTTTACTCTATCAGCACGTTTCTTTTCATCTATCAAGTTATCATGTTCATCTTCAACATTTTCTTCAAATATCTTTAATCGATTAGAGATGTTTCTATCTGCATTTGCTTGGTATCATTTTTGTAATGCTGATCCAAAACTAACACGTAAGATAGAATCAACACCACTACCATCATTTAAAGCAGACTTTAAAACTACATCTGGGTTTATGATATTTTGATCACTAAAACCAATTAGTTTTTGGGATCGATTGAGAGTAGGAAAAAGATTAGCAGTGTTTATTGTGGAACAGGCTGTAATTATTGCTGTTGCACCCACTCCACTAAATGCTAAAGCAATTAATGATCAGCGCTTAAAACGATGAGCCATCTTATACTAGCAGTTTGATAATTATCACATTTAAAAATCTAGCTAATATAATTGCAAATCTAGATTATTAAAAAATGTATATTAATTATAAATAAGTTAATTTTTCTAATTTAAGCATTAAAAAAGCTTAAATCTCTCTAATTAAAATGCTTTACCAGAAAATCAAAAAATTAGTTTTTAGCTAGCTGTTTGTTGAAATGAATTTTTATTAGCCAATTGTTGAACAGTTAGTTCTTTTATTTGTTCAAATAATGCTGGCTTTTCTGATAAAACATTTAATAATTTTTCTTTACCAACAGCAATGCTTTCATTGTTAAAAGAATAAGAATTTCCAGCTCTTACAACAACATTAAATTTAAGTGCTAAGTCAATAACTTCATGTTCATGTACAAAACCACGGTTAAACATGATTTCTAATATAGCAACACCAAAAGGTTTAGCAATCTTATTTTTAGATACCATTACTTTTGTTTTTATGCCAACATAATTGTTGAATTTATCCTTAAGTAATTCAACACGCTTAGCTTCCATTCTTAATGAACTATAAAATCTTAGAGCTTTTCCTCCTGTTGTAACTTCGTTATTTCCAAACATCACTCCTGGTTTTTCGCGTAACTGATTAATGAATAAAACACAAGTTTTAGAATCTGGTAATATCGATTGTATTCTTCGCAAACCTTTTGACATCATTCTTGCATGCAAGCCAATAGTTTGTTCTTCAATTGTGCCTTCTAACTCTTGTTTAGGAATTAACGCTGCTACAGAGTCAATAACAATTAAAGATATCTTGTTTGTTTTAATTAATGATTCGATAAGAGCAAAAGCGTTTTCACCATGCCTAGGATGAGCAATCAAAAGTTTATTTAGATCAATACCAATTGATTTAGCATATGCTAAATCAAGTGCACCTTCAGCATCAATATAACATGCTGTTTTACCTGCTTTCTGAAAACTAGCGACTGCATTTAGTGCAATAGTTGTTTTTCCAGATGATTCATTTCCATATAGTTCTACTATCCTACCTAAAGGTAGACCACCAGACCCTAATGCTTCATCTAAATTTAAACTTCCAGTTGAAATTGTTTCAATTTCACTGTTTTTCTTTGCATCAAAAAAATCAAAACTTGTCAAATTATTACTTTCAATAAAACTACTATTTTTTTGAGTATTTTTCTTATTAATTATTTCTTTTTGAGCCATCTTTCATTACACCTTATAAATAAGTGCAAAAAAATAAAAATGACATTTTTTTATTAGAAATTTTGTTTATTTTTTAATTTTTCTTAAAAAAATCTCTTTTTAGGAGTTTATTTTTTTATATTAGTTAACTTGTTTGGTTTGTTGACATAAACACTCCTAAAACTCCTATATATTATTAGTAAATATATAGATTTTTGTTCAAGTCTACTCAGGTGAAGCTTACATACAACAGTTCAAGTGGCTCAAATAACCAGATTAGTTTTGATTCAACTAGTCAAGGTGAAAAACCATCCTACATCGTTGAGTTTACTAATTCCACCAATGTTGGCATCAAGTGAACGATGGTGAAAAAGTATCAGTTAGATGTACCGAATGTTTCTAGCAACATGAACCAAGTGTTGCAAGAATTGATCCTAGAACAACCTTTGACTAAATATACCTTAAACAGTAGTTTGGCCAAACAAAAGGGCAAAAGCCAGATAGAGGTACATCTTGGTTCAAATTCAAATCAGTGACGATCGATGCGCAACTCCATTGGCTTAAACAACAATCCCAGCCCCAATGCTTCAACTGGATTTAAACTCACTACCGGCAATGCATATAGAAAATTAGATCAATCCTGACCAATTTACCAACCAATTGATGGGACCAAGCAGGGCAAAGGGAAGGATAGTAATGGGTGGAGTTCAACTGAAGAAAACGAAGCTAAAAATGATGCGCCCCTAAGTACAGGAGGGGGAACATCAGACAACGCTTCAAAATTCACCAAGTACCTCAACACCAAACAAGCATTGGAAAGGATCGGTATCTTGTTTGATGGGGATGGAATGAGGAATGTGGTTACCCAACTCTATTATGCTTCTACTAGCAAGCTAGCAGTCACCAACAACCACATTGTCGTGATGGGTAACAGCTTTCTACCCAGCATGTGGTACTGGGTGGTGGAGCGGAGTGCAACAACTGATTCATCATCAAAACCCACCTGGTTTGCTAACACCAATTTAGACTGAGGGGAAGACAAACAAAAACAATTTGTAGAGAACCAGTTGGGGTATAAGGAAACTACCAGTACCAATTCCCACAACTTCCATTCCAAATCTTTCACCCAACCTGCATATCTGATCAGTGGCATTGACAGTGTCAATGATCAAATCATCTTCAGTGGCTTTAAAGCGGGGAGTGTGGGGTATGATAGTAGTAGTAGTAGTAGTAGTAGTAGTAGTACCAAAGACCAAGCACTTGCTTGATCAACAACAACTAGCTTAGATAGTAAAACGGGGTATAAGGATTTGGTGACCAACGACACGGGATTAAATGGTCCAATCAATGGGAGTTTTTCAATCCAAGACACCTTCTCATTCGTTGTTCCTTATTCGGGGAATCATAGTAATCAAATTTCATCAGGAACCATTAAAACTGCTTATCCAGTGAAAAAAGATGAAGCTTCCCAAGTAGCGATCAATTCCTTGATCAACGCTACGCCGTTGAATAGTTATGGAAGTGGAATCTTCTTCCTCTTTCAACCCCACCCAAAGGTTGCAAAAAGATAGTCCGGTGAAGGATTCAAACAAAGACAGTGAGAAACTCAGTGAAACAACTGCTTCATCCATGAGTGGTATGGCTACATCTCCTCGCAAAGCCCTCAAAGTGGAGGTGAAAAAACAAAGTGGATCAAGTGACACCCTCACCAAAAACGACTTTGCTAAAAAGCCACTGCAGCATAAGAACAGTAGTGGGACAGAGGTGAAGTTAGATGCGAGTGGGGAGTTTGGTGACAACAAAGCCTGAAAACCATTGTTGACTACCGAGCAAATAGCAAGAGAGAAGAGGATGGGGATGCCAACTCCCCCTCCCCTTCTTCTTCTTCTTCTTCTTCTTCTTCTTCTTCTTCTTCTTCTTCTTCTACTACTACTACTACTACTACTACTTCTACTTCCTCAACCCCCCTCCCCACTTTTTCTAACATCAATGTTGGGGTTAAATCAATGATCACTCAACATTTAAATAAAGAAAACACCCGGTGGGTGTTTACACCTGGTAGTACACCAGACATCTGAACGGGAGCAGGGTATCGCGTTCAAAGTGCTAATCAGAAAAACGGCATTCCTTTTGAACAGGTGAAACCTAGCAATAATAGTACCCCCTTTGATCCCAATTCAGATGATAATAAAGTCACTTCAGGTAGCTCCTCCAAACCAACCACCTATCCTGCTTTACCCAACAGTATCAGTCCCACCAGTGACTGAAGCAATGCGTTGACTTTCACTAACAAGAATAATCCGCAGCGCAATCAACTGTTGCTCAGAAGCTTACTAGGAACTATCCCGGTCTTGATCAATAAGAGTGGAACGGGAGATGAGTTTAACCATACGAGTGAGCAGAAGTGGGATAAAACTGAGACCAAGGAAGGCAACCTCCCAGGGTTTGGGGAAGTGAATGGGTGAAAAATAGTAACTATTTTTTTAAATTAATACTCTTCAGCAACTGTTTTGCTACCTAAGAAAGTTAACTCTTCATCAGTTAAAAATCCTGTTCCTGCTGGAATTTTTCCACCAATAATAACATTCTCTTTTAAACCTAAAAGATAGTCTACTTGGTTCTTAACAGCAGCATCAGTTAGGATTTTTTTGGTATCTTGGAAGGATGCAGCACTTAAAAAGGAGTTAGATTTACTTGCCGCTTCATCAATTCCAAACACCTGATTAATTGCAATAACAGGCATCTTTCCAGCTAAAAGTAAGCTCTTATTTAGTTCATTGAGATAATGGCTATGCACTAACTGACCAACAAATAAATTGCTGTTACCTGCATCTGTTACTTGCAACAAATTAGTTAGTTGTCTGATAATAATTTCTACATACTTATCAGCAATATCTATCCCTTGAATCCTATACACTTTTTGGATCTCTACAATCATGTATTGTCTTACCCTTTGGATACCTGCAATTCGCAAAAGTTGTTTAATATCAACAGAACCTTCTGTAATCTTAGAACCTGGTGAAACTTGATCACCAACATGAACACGTATTTGAGCACTGAAAGGGATAGTATAAATCCTCTCATCAACGTTTGATTTAATCACTACTTCCTGAGCGTTTTGAACAGTAGTAATTGATTTAACTGTTCCTTTCACTTCAGAGATAACTGCTTTTTCAAAATCTTTAGGAGTAACTACTTCAAAGATCTGTTTTAAACGTTCAAAGCCTTGTGCTAAGTTGTTTTCAGTTGAAACTCCCCCAGTATGGAAAGTACGCATTGTCAATTGGGTCCCAGGTTCACCAATTGATTGAGCAGCAATCACCCCAACAGCAGTTCCCAATTCCACCAACTTACCAGTTGACAAGTCAATGCCAAAGCAGTATTGACAGATACCATTTTCCCTTTCACAATAGATAACAGATCTAACTAAAACTTCTTTAATAGATGTTGCACAAATCTGTTTAGCTAATTGCGTTGTAATAAGACTGTTAGCTTCTACAATAGTTTTTTGTGTTTCAGGATCAACTATAGGAGTAATTGAGTAGCGATTAACAATCCTGTCAAATAATGATTCAATCAAGGATTTGGTTTTGGTTTCAACAATTGCTTCAACAACAATTCCTTTTCTTGTTCCACAATCATCATGGTTAATAATTAATTCATGAGTAGCATCTACTAGCTTTCTTGTCATATAACCAGACTTTGCTGTTTTCATTGCAGTATCTGTCATCCCTTTTCTCGCTCCATAAGAAGAGTTGAAGTATTCATTAATGGTCAAACCTTCAAAAAAGGAGTGTTTAATAGGAACTTCTATCGTATCTTTAATGATCTTAGATTGGTTATTTCTTTCATAGTTAAAGCTTTTAGACATTAAGCCTCGCATCCCAAATAACTGGGTAAAGTTAGAAATGTTACATCTAGCACCTGAATCAGCCATTACCACAATGGAATTATCACGGTACTGTTCTTGTTTAATTAAGTTTTGGATCTCATCAGATACTTTTTCTTTCACATTGTTTCATAACTTCACAACGCGTTTATAACGTTCATCATCGGTTAACAAACCCTTGTTATAAAACTGTTTGTATTTCAGCACCTGTTGATCAGCACTATCAAAGTAATTTTGTTTATTGGTGTACTTAGGGATATCAAATACTGAAACAGTAGTTGAAGAAAAAGTAGAGTACTTAAAGCCAAGTGCTTTGATATTATCAAGTGTTTTAGGAAGGTCTTTAAATTCCAATAAAAGATAGAGTAGATCGATTAACTTGGAAATAACCTTTTTGGAAAATGCAGGGATAATTTGATGCTTTAAAATTGATTGTCTTACATCTTCTCCCTGTTTCACAATGAACTTTTCGGGACATGCATTTTCATCAAATTCCCCGTCATTAATATAAGGAACATTATTGCCTAAAACATCATTAAAGATAATCTTACCAACTGTTGTTATTAAAGTTCCTTGGCATGCAAACTTCTTGTTGGGAAATGCTTTAGTACTTATCCCTACAATAGCATGTAAATGAACCTTTTGACTTTCATAAGCAGCACGTGCTTCATAAACTGTGCTGAAGATAATCCCCTCTCCCAACTGTCCTTTTCTCTCTGTGGTTAGATAATAGTTACCTAAAACCATGTCCTGAGTAGGAGTTACAATAGGTCTTCCATCTTTCAAACCTAAGATATGTTTTGATGCAAGCAGAACAGCTCTTGCTTCATTAACTGCATTCTCACTTAAAGGAACATGAACTGCCATCTGATCACCATCAAAATCAGCATTAAATGCAGTAGTTACTAATGGGTGTAATCTAATTGCTTTACCATCAACAATTCTTGGTTCAAATGCTTGGATCCCTAACCTATGTAGGGTTGGAGCACGATTTAGTAAAACGGGACGATCTTTGATAACATCATAAACTATTCCCCAGATAAGATCATCCTGGTTTTTAATCATATCTTCAGCTTGTCTGATGGAAGCGGCAATTGGTCTAATCTCATTACCATTTTCATCAAACTTATTGATCAATCCATGGATAATAAAGGGTTTAAACAGCTTTAAGATCATTAGTGCTGGGATCCCAACTTCATACATCTTCAATTCAGGGCCAACCACAATTACACTTCTACCTGAATAATCAACTCTTTTACCAAGTAAGTTGTGTCTAAATAAACCTTGTTTTCCTTTTAAACGATCTGTTAAAGATTTCAATGACCGTTTGTCTTTGGAAAGTGATGGTTTATGACGTGAAGAGTTATCAAATAAAGCATCAACAGACTCTTGTAAAAGTCTTTTTTCATTGTTAACAACAATAGAAGGTACAGTACCATCTTCCAAAATCCTTCTTAATCGGTCATTTCTAATGATTACCCTGCGGTAAAAATTGTTGATGTCACTGGTGGTAAACTTAGCACCATCAAGTTGGATAATAGGTCTGATATCAGGGGGGATAACTGGAACAGTATGTAAGATCATGTTTTTAGGATGAAGCTTAGAATTTCTAAACCAACTAATAGTTTCCAGTTGTCTTAAGATCTTCTTAACTTTAGCATCTTCAACACTATCTTTCTTGGCTTTTCTTAAAGCATCATTTAACCTGCTAAATTCCAAGTTAAGATCGATTTTATTAAGCAATTCCAAAATTGCTTCAGCCCCTATTCCAACCCTAAAACCAGTGTACTTCTTAATGTAATTAAAAGCATCATTTAGAGAAAAGGGGAGAGAGCTGTTTTTTAAACTTTCATAAAAGATTTTTCCCTTACGGTAATCTTCACTACTCTTACTTTTAATGAGATTTCTGAAGATATAACCTATCACACGACGCATTTTTTGTCGTGTTGAAAGTGAACCCTTACCAGTTAAGTCCAAAACTTCTTTGAACTTAAAAGGCATGATTTTATCATCTTTGATCTTACCTGTATCAAGTACTATGTAGTTAACAAAGTACAAAACCTGTTCAACCTCTTTGTAAGAGATGTTTAAAACTAATGATATTTTGGAAGGAGATGGTAATTCTTTTGACATCCAAATGTGAGCTACAGGACTCACAAGTGCAATATGTCCCATCCTTTCTCTACGTACAATAGATTCAGTAACTCACACCCCACAGCGATCACACCTCACACCACGGTATTTAATCTTTTTGAACTTGCCACAAGCACATTCATAGTCCTTAACAGGTCCAAAGATTGCTTCATCAAACAAGCCTCCAGGTTCTGGTTTTAATGATTTATAGTTAATGGTTTCAGCTTTTGTAACTTCCCCTTCAGATCAGTTCAAAATGGTGTCATTGGAAGCGATGGAAAGTTTAATTGCTTTAATGTTTTTATAAAGCTTGTTATTTCTTTTATTACGTCTTGTTGTTGTCATTGTTAATTTCTAATAACCCTCAGTGTCAAATTCAAAATCATTGAAAAATTCATCTTGTTCCCCATCACTTTGCAAGATGGAAACATTATTGGAGTCTTGTTGGGTGTTGTCATCATAGATAAATGAAACAGATAAAGCCAAGCCCTGTAATTCTTTTGTCAATAATTTAAATGATTCAGGGATACCAGGCTCTGGGAAAGCTGCACCTTTAACAATAGCAGCATAAGCCCTATTTCTTCCTTGTACATCATCAGATTTAATGGTTAAAAGTTCTTGCAAGTTATAAGCAGCTCCATAAGCTTCTAATGCTCACACTTCCATCTCACCAAACCGCTGTCCACCATTTTGCGATTTACCACCTAATGGTTGTTGAGTGATCTTAGAATAAGGGCCAACAGCACGAGCATGGATCTTATCATCAACCATGTGATTCAGCTTCATCATGTACATAATTCCAAGTGAAATAGGTCTTTCAAATGGCATTCCACTCCTACCATCAATGAGTTTAAACTTACCCTGATTTTTTTGGGGATCTAATCCTGCTTCTTGCATAACATCTTGGAGATCTAAGAAGTTCACTCCTTGGAAAATAGGGGTTGCAATTTTGTAAATAAGATCATCAAAAGACATCCCTATCTCTTTCAAAACTAAACTAATGTCACTGTTATCGAGTTTTTCAAGTGCTTCTTTTTCACTTTTAATATTGCGATCATTGATTTGGTTTTTTAAACCTTTAATTAATCTTTCAACCCTTGCTTGAGGTTGATTGATTTCAATGGCAAACTCCTTAGCTTTATTTTGATCAAAACAACTACTAATTAAAGAACGAACTGCTAGCTTGTGTGCTGCATAACCCAAGTGGGTTTCAAAAATTTGTCCTATGTTCATCCGACTAGGAACACCAAGGGGGTTGAGCAGAATATCAACTGGGGTTCCATCTTCTAAATGGGGCATATCTTCAATAGGCACCACTTTAGAAATAACTCCTTTATTTCCGTGTCTACCAGCTAATTTATCACCAATTTGAATCTTACGTTTTTGAACCACATAAACCTTGATCATTTCAATCACACCATCATTAAGTTCATCACCATTAGCAATTGAAAAACGTTTTACAGCTGAAACAATACCATCCCCACCATGGGAAACTTTAAGTGAAGAGTCTCTCACGTTTTGAACACTTTCAGGGAAGATGGCTTTAAATAGCTTTTCTTCAGGAGAGACTTCGACTTGACCTTTAGGGGAAACTTTACCAACCAAAACATCCCCTTCTTTAACTTCAGCACCCACCATAATGATGCCATTCTCATCAAGATAGCGTTTGTTTGCATCACTAACATTAGGGATATCACGGGTAATTTGTTCATCACCATTTTTAGTAGACAAACATTGAGCAACATACTCATTAATGGTTAATGAAGTGAGAATATCTTCCTTAACTAATCGTTCTGAAATGACAATTGCATCTTCATAGTTATAACCATTTCAAGTTGTAAAAGCAACTAAAACATTCTGTCCTAATGCCAACTCACTCTTATTAACAGCAGGGCCATCAACAATGATTTCATCCTTATTAACCCTTTGGCCTATTTCAACAATTGGTTTGTGGTTATAACAAGTATTTTGGTTGGAACGTTCAAATTTAACTAGGTTAACTGTCTCTTTTTTAGAACTATCACTTGTAATAATAATCTTACTGTTATCAACATAACTAACAACACCTGAGCAAGGAGAGGACATTGTTAAACCTGAATCACTAGCAATTTTGTGTTCTTGACCAGTACCTACTGCAGGAGCATATGGCTTTATTAAAGGATAGGCCTGACGTTGCATGTTGGTTCCCATTAATGCTCTAGCTGAATCATCATTTTCCAAAAAGGGGATTAAAGAAGAACCAATGGAAACAACTTGGTGTGGTGCTACATCAATGTAATCAATCTTTAAAGGATCATAAAGTCCTTGCATAGATCGATACCTACCAATAATTTCCTTATCTAAGATCTTGTTATCGTTACTAATATTGACAAGTGAAGAGATCTCAGCAATAATATGTTCATCTTCTCTAAGCGCAGTTAAATATTCCACCTCATCAGTAATTACCCCAGCTTTGATTTTGCGATAAGGTGCCATTAAAAATCCGTTTTCATCAATCTTAGCAAAGCTAGCTAAAGACATGATCAACCCTATGTTCATCCCTTCAGGTGTTTCAATAGGGCAAATTCTACCGTACTGAGAATAATGCACATCACGGATATCTAAATTAGGGTCCTCTCTTGATATTCCCCCAGGTCCCATTGCTGAAATCCTTCTTTTATTACTCAATTCTGATAAAGGGTTTTGGTGGTCTAAAAATTGGGTTAATTGGTGGGTATTGAAGAAGTCTTTAATCACAATTTGAATTGGTTTTGAGTTGATTAAAGATTTAATAGTTAATTCCTTTTTTTCACCTTGTTCAATAACCTGACCCTCTTCATTAATTTGCTGGCCACGGTTAACTCCATCAGCAATAGTTAACTTTTCTTTTAAAAAGCGCTCCATTCTAGTGAAGCCGCTTTCTAATTTAGCAGTAATTAATTCATTAATTAACTTAACCCGCTTATTACCAAGGTGATCAATATCATCATATTTACCAATTCCATAAGGTAAATTAATCACATAACTAATTGAAGCGATGAAATCACTGAGAGTCATTGCTTTGTTCAGATCATTTTCGTTATGGATCCCTATAACTGGTACTGAAACACTAAGATTATCATTAGTGATATATACATCTATCGTTTCATAAAAGAGTGATTCTTTTGCTAAATCAACAGCCTTACCATCAGTTGTAAGTTGCATTTTATTAACAAAACTAATTTCATTGTTCTTAGCAGCTTGTTTGATTTTGTCAATCTCTTCTTTTAAAAGTAAAGTACCTTTTTTTAAAAGTAGCTTGCCATCTTTTAAGAACAAATCACATGCCAGAGTTTTTTGATAAATACGTTCTGTTAAACGTAACTTTCTAGATACTTTGTATCTCCCTGCATTAGAGAGGTTGTACCTCTTGTTTCTAAAAAAACGCGCACATAAAAGTGCATGGAAACTCACTTCATGACACTCTTCAGTGTTTTCAATATCACGCAGTGAAATAGAAAGTTCATTGACAATGTGTTTAGCAGCTCTTTCAGTAATAACACTATCCATTTTGTTTTCCATTTCCAGTTCAAGTGCAGTTAAACTAGAATCATTTGGACTTGTTTGTTTTAGCGCATTATATTGTTTCTCAAGCGTTACATATTCATTAACAAGTGATCTTAATTTCTGATCAGAAGCGATCCCTTTTCTTCTTAAATCAGTTTTACCATCTCTAAATTCTTTTAAAAGGTTTTTGATTTCAGGATCAACATTGCTTAAAAAATCCTTAGCATTGTAAATTTCCGCTTCCAATGAACGTTTGATAAATTCATTGTTTTTAAAGATTTTAAGGATCTCACGATTATTTAAACCAAACGCTTTTAAAAGTGTTGTAATAGGGAAAATCTTAGCACCTTCTCTTACCGCATCTCTTAAAAGAATTTGTACAAAAGCATCTTCAATCTTTTTTTTATTGGAGATGTATATAAGCATCACTGAACCATTAGCAGGTAAAACCTCACAAACATAACCTTCCTGTACTCTTTTACGGGAGTTGGATAGTTTTAGTTGGGATTTTGTTAGCATGTATATCCCTGGAGAACGGGTTATTTGGGAAATAACAAACTTTTCTATCCCATTGATAATAAAAACCCCATCATGGGTTATTAAAGGCATGCTAGCTAAAAATACACCATTTGTATTGCTAGCAATATTTTTCTTTGATTTCCGTGCTTTTTTAACTGTTCCTTTATCATTATCAACTAATTCAAGATCAGCATAAATACCAACTTCATAAGTTTTAGATTGAGCACGTGATTGTGCTTCATCACGTTCTGGTTCAGTTCTGTGTAATCCCCTAAAATTGATAGTGTAGCGATCATTAGGGGATTTGATTGGAAAATATGAGGCAATTAATTTTTCAAGATCATGATCTAAGAATTTTTGGTAGCTTTTAATCTGAATATCAGCTAAATTTGGTTGGATAAAATTGGTCTCAATTTTGCCATAATACCTTCTGGTAGCTGTAGGGGAATAACGTTTTTGAAAGAAATTAGATTTTTGTGACATTTGTGGGGTGAAAAGCGGATCAAAACATTAAAAAGCCACTAACAGCGTTATAAAACGCATGCTAATGGACTTAATCACAGTTCGCTAAATTATATTAATTTTTTAACTTGTTCAATAAAAGGCTTAAAATCAAAGTTCTCATGATAACCGTTGACTAAAACTGTTCCTTTAACATTAAGACCGCTAAAACTTAAAAATTTATCTAGTAATTCTAGAACAGTTTTACCCCCACCCGCAGTTGCTGGAGTTACACAACAAATAACTCCATTAAGACCTTTTAAAAATTGATTTCTACCATACTGCTCATCACGAGTCATCCAGTCAATGATGTTTTTAGCAAAAGCAGGGATAAAACCGTTGTGTTCAGGGGTAACAAAAATTAAATTGCTATGTTCTTTGATTTTTCTAACTAAAGTTTTAATTTTGTCAGGAAAGTTAGTTGCTTCTAAATCAACAGAATAAAAATCAACTTGATAGTCTTTTAACTCAATCAATTCACAACTTAAAGAATGTTTTAATTCATTAGCAAATTTCCTGTTAATGGAATGTTGCGAATTGGAGAGCATTAAAATTAATGACTTTTGATCTTTTGACATAAATTAACACTTAAATTTTAAATAAAAAGTATTTAAAAACAATTTAATAGAAGCGTATAGCTATTTTTTTCAATGTTGTTAATTATTGAGAAAATAGCAACCTTGATAAGTCTTAATATCAGCAACCTTAGTATCTAAACTAACGGTTGGTAAATTGGGGTTTTGTTCTTTATTTCCTTCAAGTAAACAGATACAATTCTCATCAAAATTAAAACCTTTCATTATTTCAACAATTAAGTGGAATTCCAAATCAAAAATCAAAGCATCAACTTTTAATTTAGTAGGAGAATTTGAAAATACTTGTAATTTGGAATAATGCAGTAAAAACTGCTGATTAAAATCTTTAACAGTTTGTTGTCAAATTAAGTTCTTTTGCTCAAAGTTAGGATGCTTAATGTTTTCTAAATTTTTTAACAAGTATTTATGAGGCAAGATAAAATGGCTGGTGATTTTTAACTTTTTTTCAATTGTGAATCTGTCTTGAAAACTAGTGAAACTAAAATCAATGTTACTTTTTTCAAAGTTAGTTTCATAACCAAACACACCGTTTAGTTCAACAAACATTACGTTATTTTTAGACTTGTGCTTTTTTTCTAATTTTCTAACTAACTTAAAAAACTTATTTTGAAATGATCTTAAAGAATAAACTTCATGTTTTATTTTTTGTTTTTTAATTTCTTTAATTAGCGAATCAGAAAGCTTAATAGTTGTTTTTTCTTCTGGTGAATTAATTAATAAAAAAACTATTTTCAAACCCTTAAAAGTTTTCAGTATTTTTAAAAACTTATTAATTTCTGTATCTGTATTTTTGGTTTTTTCAACAAAAGCAAATACAGTATCGTTTTGACTTTTATTTCTTAATGCTAAACCAAATGCACTTCACAAGTTATTATCAAAACCTAAAAAAGGGAAGTTATCAAAATAAATCTTTTGATATATTGGAAGACTTACTTTGTTAACAAGCAGATAATTTACTTTTTTAGATCTAACTAAAAAATTAACAAAATCTAGATATTGTAATGTTGATAAAAGTCCAACCTTATTGCTATTTTGAAAAAAATCATAAGCTAATAGGCGTTGCTCATTAACGAGGGTTTGATCATTAATTTTATGAGACATTGTTTAATAAATTTTACTTAGTTTATTATGATTCAGGATATCATCCATTGCTTTACAAAAGCTTTCATATTTACTATTAAACATTTGGTGTTCACTGTTTAAGATAACAGATGATTGCAAATTATTGTTCTTAATTAGGTATTTATTGAAATAGCTTAATGTTAATTTTGTTGGCATAAATAAATCATTTTGAGCTAAAACCAAAAACACTGGTAACTTTAAATTTTTATAAGTCTTATTTAAAACTGGTAGTTCTTTCAAAATATTATTAGAAAGCTTTTTAGCCATTTTACTGTGTTTTGACAGCTCATTTTCTCAGCTGTTTTCATCAGTTAAATTACTAAATTTAGTTTGAAACATTGCTTTAAAATTAGCCATTCTTTCTGCCTTATCTTTTTTAAAAGAACTTTTAATTTTGAAATATCTCAATAAGTTACAGTATGAAAGAGGTGCTAAAAGTATGAGTTTTTCAACACGTTTAGCATTTAATAAATTCATGGCATAACTACAAACAGCAGCACCCATACTGTGTCCTATTAGAACGATGTTTTCCAGATCCTTATTTTCTATAAAAGCAGCTAATAGTTCTCCATAATGGATTGGAGATAATTCCTTATAATCAAAACCATTTACATTATGACCAGGTCAAAGTGGAGCGTAATAGTCATAATCAGTAAGGGTTTTATAAAAACTTTGAAAGTAGCTATGAAAAACAGAAAATCCATGTGCAAAAACAACCGTTTGTTTTTTTGTTTTTTTTGCTGGCTGAAAGAAAACTTCAAGCTTAGAAATATCAATCTGATTAAGATCTGAAAACCTTTTCACAATTATTTTTTTAACACACTTTAAAACAACGTGAGCACAAATTATGATCTAATTTTTGCTTAATGATTGTTTGAAAATTTCAGCATCTTTCACACATTGTTTTTTTAGTTTTTTTAACTTTAATTTCATTTTCATTATTTGTTAAATTAACACTGTTTACATTAAGTCAAAGTGCGAGATTATCCTTTAATTTTTTGGGTATTTTTTTATTAATTCCAACGGTTAATTCAATTTGATTATTTTTAGAAATCAACCCTTCTTTTCTTAGCTTTTCAATTTCTTTGAAAGCAGCATTTTTAATACTAGTAAAAGTTTTATAGATATTTTCTAAATTCTTAGAGTTAGCAACTTTAAAAACAGTCGGTTTTGTAAAGAGGTTCACACTTATTGGTTTTTTATTGAATGAATAGTTTTTTCAAGCATCTTCTGCAGTGTGGGGAATAAAGATATTTAAAAAACTGATTAGTTGTGTAAAAATATAGTTTAAAACAGCTTGTTTAGCTAAACGATTAGGATTATTTTTAGCATCACAATATAAGGTGTCTTTAATTATTTCAAAGTATCAGCTTGATAGTCATAAAACAAACTTATTAATCACTTTTAGGCAACCTAAAAAATTATATTTCTCTAAAAATTTCTCAATTTGTTCTACTAGTGAATTAGTTTTATGGATAACTATTTTGTCTTCTAGTGAAAACTTATAATCATCCATTGATGTAAAGTTAAATCCATTAATATTACCCAAAATAAAACGTAGTAAACTATTTCTAATTCTGCGGTATTGTTCAGCAACTTGTTTAAGAATATTAACACCTATTTTGTTATCAATTTGTCAATCAGTATTAGCAACTCACAACCTTAATATATCCGCTCCATATTGATCACAAATTTTTAAAGGATCAACTATGTTTCCTAATGACTTTGACATTTTATTGCCATTTTCATCAAGTGTAAAACCATGTGAAACAAGTGATTTAAAAGGGATTAAATCATTTTGAATAATTCCGCAATTTGAAGAAGAGTTGAACCAACCCCGATATTGATCAGAACCTTCAATATAAAGATCAGCTATTGAACCATATTTATTTATTTCCAAAACATTATAGGAAGAACCTGAGTCAAATCAAACATCTAATGTATCAATCTCCTTGTGATACTTAACTCATTTTTTGGTTTTATCAGGTTTTAAAAAACAAGTTACATCTTTTTCAAATCAACTATCAATACCATGCTTTTTCAATTGTTTAATTGTGTATTGAATTGTTGAAAAATCTAACAATGGTTTGTTATTTGCATAAACAATTGGTATAGGCAAGCCCCATACTCTTTGACGTGAGATACATCATTCATCACGTTGTAAAAGCATCTCTTTTAATCTCAATTGATTTTTTGAATTTAAAAAATTAACTTGATTAATTTGTTTTTTTAACTGCTTTTTTATTGATTTAGTTTTAATGAATAATTGTTTGGAAGCACGGTATATAACTGGAGTTTTTGAGCGTCAATCATGTGGTTCGCGGTGGGAAATAACTTCAGAAAAAATAAAGCTATTGTTTTGTTTTAAACGATTAATAATTAGATCATTTGCTTTAAGATAAAAACAATTCTCAAGTTCTTTATCATTAAGTAAGTTATTAAATACACCTTTCTCATCAATAGAAATCAAAACTTCTTTAATCTTGTTTTTTTGACAAAGATAAAAATCATCAATTCCAAATGCAGGGGAGCTGTGAACAATACCTGTTCCCTCATTATCAACAACATGTATTCCCATTAGAACTGGTAAAACCTTGTTATAAAAACAATGAGAATAGCTTGAATTTTTTAAATTTGAACCCTTGAATTTTTTTAGTTTAATTGCATTTGTTCAATTTAACTTATTTGTAAAAACTTCAAATAATTTTTCCAAGATAACAAATTTTTGTTGGTTATATTCAAAAAGAAGATAATCAAAATCAGGATGAATGGCAATTGCTTGATTAGTTGGTAGTGTTCAAGGAGTTGTTGTTCAAACTAATAAATTAGCATTTTCATCTAAAAAATCACTTTTAGAAACTTTAAAAGTTAAATAAAGTGCAATTGAATTAACTTCTTTATATTCAATTTCCGCTTCAGCAAGTGAAGTTCTTGAAATTGGTGATCAATAAGTTGGTTTTAAATCTTGAAAAATGAGCCCTTTTTTAATTGCTTGTAAAAATAGTTCAAGTTCCTTAAATTGAAAACTCTCATCTATTGTGTAATAACAGTTTTGAAAATCATTTAAAAGTCCCAGTCTTTGAAATTGTTCTTTTTGAACTGCAATTTGTGAAAGTGCAAACTGATGACATAATTTTCTTTTTTCAACAGTTGAAAGATTGCTATAACTACTAGGGTTTTTCTTACTAACTGCATGTTCTATTGGTAGTCCATGACAATCCCAACCAGGAATAAAAACAACATCATATCCTTCATATAACCAACTACGTAAAATGAAGTCTTTTAAAATCTTGTTAAGAGCATGTCCCACATGAATACTACCATTTGCATAAGGTGGTCCATCATGCAGTATTTTTATCTGTTTTCCTTTATTCTGTTTTTTTAATTTTTGAAAGACTTTTTTATCTTTTCAAAAATCATGAAAATTCTTTTCACTAGTAGATAAATTTGCCTGCATCGCAAAGGATGTTTTAGGCATTAACAATGTCTTTTTTAAGTCCATTAAATCAGAGTAATTTTATTAATATTTATCTAACTTACATCTGATGTATAAATCAGTAATAAACATAGTTTTATTTTGTCCAGAAATTCCTAATAACACTGGCAACATCGTACGTAGTTGCACTGCTTTTAAAGCTAATCTACACTTAATTAAACCTTATGGCTTTTTCTTAAATGATAAAAGGATGGTTAGAGCTGGTTTAAATTGTTGAGATAAAATTCAATTATTTGAACACAAATCATGAGAACATTTCTTACAAGCAACCACTGAAAATAAAACTATTTGGCTTTTAACTAAAAGTGGTGATAAAACTCCTGATCAAATTTGCATGACAAATAAATTACCAAACGAACTTTACTTTGTTTTTGGTCAGGAAACAAAGGGATTACCTAAAACAATCATGGATAACTTTAAACAAAACCAAATTAGAATTCCCATTTGAAATAGTGTTAGAAGTATTAATCTTGCTAATGCAGTTGTCTGTATTTTGTATGAATATTCAAAGCAAAATCAATACTCTAATTTAGATAAACAGTGCGCTTAAGAAAAGTTAAAAACGCTCTTTTAAAAATTAATCAAAGTCCTTATTTTTATTCAAAAGATAAGTTTGCTAAGTTTACTAAAAAACAATTAGTGCTGGAATTGGGTTGTGGTAAGGGTACTTTTTTAATCAAAGAAGCACAAAAAAATAACAATTTTCTTTTTATAGGAATTGAACGTGAACCTACAATTGTTTTAAAAGCAATTAACAAAATTAACAAGTTGGATTTTAATTTGGAAAATATCTTATTGTTGTGTACAGATGCAAAACAACTTGATGATTATTTTCAAGCTGAATCTGTTCAAAAAATCTTTATTAATTTCCCTGATCCTTGACCTAAAAAGCGTCATATACAAAGACGTCTAACAAGTCCAGATTTTTTGAAACTTTTTTGAAATTTACTAGTAAAAAATGGCTTAATTGAGTTTAAGACTGATAATGATAAGTTATTTGAATATACTTTAACAACATTGCAAGAAAATAGTCAAATTTTTGAAATTATCCATCAAATAACTGATCTTAACAATTCTGAATTCAGTTTTCAAAATAGTATCACTGAATATGAACAGCGCTTTATGGAATTAGAAATTCCAATTAAAAAACTAGTGATTAAGAAAATAATTTAATTAAAGTTATTAGAATAATTATTAGCTTGATGGCGATTGTGGCGAAGTGGTTAACGCACCTGATTGTGGATCAGGCATTCGTGGGTTCAATTCCCATCAGTCGCCCCATTAAAGATTCAAAGAGCAGCAGTTAGCTGCTTTTTTTTATTAGCTAGTTTAGTGGAGTATAAACACTATCCAAGAAATTTAAAAAATCAACACTAACTCTTACTGCGTGTTGTTTAATTCCATAAGATTTTTGTGATCTTTGAACTGCTGGTTGAGAAGATTGTGGTGAAGTAGGAGTAGTATTTTGTCCATTACCACTACTTGAGTCACCACCTGAACTGCCATCACTACCGCCCCCTTCACCACTTGAAGCTGGTGGGGTTGAATCACCCTGACCTGATCCAGGTGCATTAGGATTTGTAGAGTTATCCAAACCATAAAAATTAGCTCTTATCTTATTAAGGTTATCTTTTCTAAAAGCAATCACAATTGCTTTAGTTACATCATTACCAACTGTTTGAGCATGCACATTTGATTGATTGATTAAGTTAGCTACATTACCACCATAAGTACGTTGAATAAAATCAACTATTTCTCTATAGCGAACTGCAGAAGCATCTGATCTTCTTAACTTATTGGAATTGTCTTTATCTTCTTGACTTGCAAGTTCGTTTTTTCTATCCACAACAGGAAAACGTGCATATGGGTTTCACTTTACTGAACCAGGAGCAATATCATTCCAAATTAAAAATTTAACTCCGTTTGGATAAGTAGAATAACGGTTTTGCACCTGTCTGATGGTGGTACCCAAGGTACCTCCTCAACTAAGAGAACTTGTACCTTGATTAGTAGAACCGTTTAGAAAATTAATTTGGGAACTATCTGTTTCGGTTGCAATAACAACCACATAATTACCATCGTTATATGATCTGGTTCCAAAAACTAAGTTTCTAAATGTTGTACTGTTAACAGGCAATTGGTTGTAAGCTGTATTTTTTTCCACACTTTCAACAGAAAGTTCACGAAAAAAAGACTGATCGATGTTACTACAAGAACTTAAAATCATTCCTGTTCCTAGTAATAAAACTAACCATGCTTTTTTATGTTTTAGATTTCAAAAAAGACGCTTCATTTCTAAATTGACTGGTGTCGGAGACCAGACTTGAACTGGCACAGTCTTTAACGACCACAAGCACCTCAAGCTTGCGTGTCTACCATTCCACCACTCCGACTATTTGCTTGTAGTTAATATTGTTTATATTAATAAAAATTTTAATACAAGAGTTAACAAGGCTATTAGCTTGTACTAGCTTAAACTAGGAATATAAAGGTGTTATTTCAAGCTAAATTCCCGCTTTTTTCTCCTTAAATTCAACTTTTTTTATCCGATTATTGGTAAATAAATCAGTTTAAAAAGTTATTAACAAAATGTTTATAAGTCTCAAAAAAGGGTTGTTTTAGACTGTTTTTAATGTCAATAAGTTGTAAATAAATGGCAGAAAAATCTTTTTTTAGCCTTTTAATGCAAAGTAATTTCAATAAATGGAGGATAGCGTCTTATACTCTTTTTACTTTTGAACGTATATGCAACCCAACTATTACCGTGTGATCAAAAAAGCAACATCATTTTCTGGATTAGAAATGATCTCTCATGCTTATGGTCAAATTGCGGGAGTGGAAGTTGTTGGGTTTTATTTATGACTAATAACAGAAGCTAATATTCAGGCGTTCAACAGTGAAATTAGAACCCCCATTTCACGATTACAAAATGCCTTTAATCCTTTTGAAATTAAAAAAAACCAAGTCTCTGAATGGATTTATAAAACTATTAGCAAATTAGAGAGTCTTGGTTTAGTGAGAACTTTTTTTTCACCAAAACGCTCTGAAATAACTTTTTGTATTATTGATCCTTTAGATTGGAAAGAATTTAAGCAAAACAAACAATTAAAAGAAAAACTAGTTGAGGCAATGGGAAAAGTTGAATATGACCGAAACTGCTTAGCTTTTGATCAAATCGACAATCTTCAATTTGATAATGCGCTTGAAATCTCTGCTAACTTTGAAGTTAATTTCACTGCAAACCAAAGCGATGTTTGATTTAGCTTTAACTTCGAGGAACTACATAAAGAACTTGTAAAAAACAAACTTTTAATTTCTTTAGATGAAAAAGCTAAGACTTTAATTAATGGTTATTTTGAAAAATACAAGCTTTCATTGCAACAAATTACTGATTGCATCATCAACAGTAGTACTCAAGAGAATGAGCTTGATTTTCAAAAGTTAGAAATGATGTTTTTTCAAATAGTAAAAAATGATACAGCTCCCATTTTAGAAACAGTTTCAAACAACAAAGACTTTTTTTATAAGAATGAAATTTTAGATGAATCAACAAAAAAAGCAATAACAGACTGTCATGTAAACTTCAATTCTGAAAAATACCTTTTTCTTCTATATGGAAAGATAGATGAATCGCAATTGCAATTAGTTAGACAATTGAGAAGTGATTATCAACTATTAGATAAAGTAATTAATTTAGTATTAGACTTTTCCTTTTGAAAAAATAACGGAATGTGAAGAGAAAAATACATTCTAAAAATTGCCCAATCCATCAAAATTAATAACAGTCAAAACAGTTATGAAAAAACCCTTAATAATTTTATTAGAGCACTAACTTTAAATAAAAAGCATTCTTTAAATAATATAAAACCAGTTGAAAAAACAATTTCCTTTACTGAGTATTTTGAATTTATTAAATAATGAAAATTTCACCAGATCAAAAAGATAAAAAGTCATTATTTAAAAAACATTTTGCTTATTTGAAATTAACTGAAAAAGAACTTAATGATCCTAAGATACAAACACTTTTAGAAGTTGCGTGGAATCATTTTGATCAGTGTAGAAAAATTAAAGAAAGAAGATGTAGTAATAAAGGTGATATCCATCTTCAAGCTGTTAGAGAGTGGTTACCTTGAGAATTTAACGCTAATCAACTTAAAAAAAATAGTACAAAAGAAACAACGCAAGTTAGTGAAAATGAATTTATGGGTAATGTTATGCTCATGCAAACTATTTGTCCTAAATTAGTTAATAAAGCAAACTGATTTGATTTAACTTATGAGCGTTTTATTGTTACAAAACCAAACTGATTTAAATACATGGATTTGATTCCAATGATCCAAAATTTACCAGTAACTCCAAGTGATAAAAATAGTTTTGGTTATGCATACAAAAAGATATCTAATCTTTTTGAAACTGAAAAGAAAACAAAGAAAAGGATATTTTTTTTCAATTTACAAAAGAATAACATTAACAATATGGCAGCTTGTATGTTAACTTGTGAAATAGCTAAGAAAAATATAAAAGTTGCTTTAATTTATTGTGAAGAATTTGTTAGCAGATATGACAAAAGTTATTGAAAGGTAGATGATGATTTAAATTTACTTGATGAGGCAAAAGTAATCATATTCATTGGTTTAGGTCAGGAAAGTTTTCATAACAAAAACTATATCTTGTTTATGACAAGGCTTTTTATAAATTGTTTTTTGAAAAGAAAAGATGTTTTCTTTTTTAGCACTACTTATAGTGATGGTAATGGATTAATTCAAACATTTAAAAACCAAATTATTAGTAGTGCAAATTGAGTAAAACACTTTTTTGAACAACTTAATGATTTATTAATGATTAATATTTAAAAATTACATTCTTTCACCAATAAATAGCTAAGTTTATGTAAAATTTATCTTGTATTACCTGGAGTGGCGGAATGGTAGACGCGGTGGACTCAAAACCCACTAGGAAACTGTAGGAGTTCAAGTCTCCTCTCCAGGACCATAATTAAATACTTAAATTTACACTACGAAATTACAAGCTCAGTTTAAAGCTGAGCTTGTTTTATTTTTATAGTGATTTCTATTTAGCTAATGCTCTTTTTCAATAAAACTTTTGAAAGGAACGCATAATTGGCACTCCAAAACAACTAACAAGTCCAAATTTCACCAAATTAAAAAACGAATATAAACAGAAAATTCCCAGCCAATAGTTATTAATTCCAAAGAAAAAGAAATGAAAATCAGTGTTCTTGTTATATTGTTCAGCAACTATTAAAAAGTTAGGTGTTTGAACATAACCAAAGTAGTATCAAAACAAAGGTGTTATCAAAATACCGTTAAGCGTTGTTAGTAATAAAGCATTGGATAAGGTTGTAAATAAAAACACAAAGATTCAACAAAATCTTCTTTTTGAAAATAAACAAAAATAAAGCCTTGTAAATAAGATAGTCGATAAGTTAGCTAAAGTTACAGTTAGAACACCAATAACATTATTAGTATTTCAAAAAAAACTAGTTAAAGCAGAAGCTAATGTAATTGTTAAGCTTCAACCTAGTGACACAAAAAAAGCACATGCAACTAAAAAAACAACGGAAATATCAAAAGTTAGTTTTAGTTGTGAGAAAAAAGGAATACTAATAAATTCACTAATTAATGATGTAATGATGGCCAAAGCAAGCATCATTGCACTAAAAGTAATATTAAATAACTGATGGTATGATTTTTTTGGCAAAAAAACCAGTTTATTACCATTCATTATTTAAAAGACTCTTGAATTATTAGTTAATAATAATATTTATTGATATGGACAAATTTTTAATTGATGTTATTGTAGAAATCCCTAAAAACAGCAAAATAAAGTATGAGTATGATCGTCAAACTGGTCAAATTCGCGTTGATAGAATCCTATTTGGAAGTGAATCATATCCACAAAACTACGGTTTTATTAAAAATACATTAGATTGAGATGGGGATGAACTTGATTGTTTTATCTTTGCAGATCAACCATTTTTGCCTGCAACAGTTGTGCCTACAAGAATTGTAGGAGCACTTGAGATGATTGATGATGGGGAAATTGATACTAAGTTATTAGGAGTTATTGATTGTGACCCTAGATATAAAGAAATTAATCAAATTAGTGATTTACCTAAACATAGAATAGAAGAAATTCTTATCTTTTTAAAAACTTATAAATTACTTCAAAAAAAGACTGTAATTATTAAGGGTTTAAAAGATGTTTGTTGAGCTAAAAAAGAATATGAAATTTGTTTGCAATTAATGAAAGATTATGGTCATTTATCAAAAGATCAATTTATCCAAAAAATGCAAATTCTTCATCCAGAACATTACCAAAAGTAAATATGATAAATGCCAATCGCGGAATGCTTTTAGAGACAATTGTTAATCAAACAATTGCTAGGTTAAAGGATCATCCAGATATTTGACTGGAAAAGCGGTTCTTACCTATTAAGCCTATAGCTTTTCGTCATGCTCATGTATCTGGCAACGTATCACAAAAATCAAAAACTGATTATTATGGAATTTACAAGGGAATGTATTTTGATTTTGAAGCAAAACAAACAAATAAAAGTAATTTTCCAATTGCTCAAATAGCAGAACACCAATTAAATCATTTGAAAAGAATTGACCAAATTGGAGGAGTTAGCTTCTTGCTAATTTACTTTCAAACTAAAGATCAAATTTTTGCATTTCACACTAAGGATCTTCTAGAAACAATAAAAAATCAAGAAAGCAAAACAATTAAAAGGGAATTGATAGAACAAAAATCTCAGAAAGTTCCACTATTGTATCCTGGTATTATTGATTTAATTTCAATAATTCAAAGCTTTAAAAATTATTAGTCTGCGTACTTTCAACGCACTTTAGCTGCAGTTTCTTTGATCGTTTTGCTTGGACTGTAGCGCACTAATGGTTTTGGTGGGATATGTCTAATCTCACCTGTTTGCATATCCTTCTGATAACGTGCATTTCTAATAGTAATCCTTAATTTACCTAAATTTTCAGGTAATATACAAACACTTCTACTTACCAATTCATTTAGTAACAATGTGTTAAGGTATTTAAAGATTTCCTTAATTTTTTTTTCTTTTATACCAGTAGCAACTGCAATTATTTTATTGATTTCACTACGAGAAAGTGGCTTACTTGTATTTGATGTTTTTTCCATATAATTATTTTTTAAAACTTTATTAGCTCTGTTATTGCTAAAAACAAAAGAGAAACAATTTAACGCATTCTATTTTATTATTGATTCAACAATTAAATTAAAACACTTATAAAGTAAATTTTTAGACAATTATTTCTATTCTTAAGACATGGAACAAAACAATATTAAAGAACAACTTATTTCTTTCTTTAATCAAGCATGTTCTACCCACCAAGAAAGACTTGATTTTATCTGTTCTACAAGAGAAAGTGATACTTTTTCTAGTGTTGATGTACCACTTGAACCCATTAAAAATATTATTGAAATAACTAAAGATGAAAATCAACAAATTGAAATTACAAAAATAGCTGTTAATAACATTAAAACATTATCTTCTGTTGGTGCAACCGGTCAGTATATGGCATCTTTCTTTTCAACGAATAGTGAGCCAGCTATAATATTTTGCGTCATTTATTTTTTATATCACTTTGGTTTTTTAAAAGATAACAATAAAAAACAAATAATAAAAAAGGCTTATGAAACTATTGCTGATAACATTGCTGACTATTTAAATGAAAATTAGGTTTAAGACTTATTATTTTGTGTAATGGTAATATTGTCTTTAACAACTGCAATGTTGTATCCAACACCTTTTTTTATCTTTCCCTGAAGGATATATTTAGCTATTAAAGTTGCAACACTATGATCAATAAAGCGCTTAATTGGTCTTGCACCAAACTGTTGATCAAAACTACTTTTATAGATAAACTCTGTTAGATTTGAATCAAAATTAAAAAATAAATTTTGTTTATTCAAGCGTTTTGAAAGTTGTGCCAACAAGCTGTTGATTATCGATAAAACTGTATCTTTCTCAAGAACATTGAAAAATACTATCTCATCAATACGATTTATAAATTCAGGACGGAAATGTTTCTTTAGACTTTGAATGGCCAAATCTTTTTTTCCTTCTAAAAGAAAATTTGAACCTAGGTTAGAAGTCATAATTATCAAAGTATTTTTGAAATTAACAACCCTTCCTTGTGAATCTTTTAAAGTACCATCATCTAAAACTTGTAATAAAACATTAGTTACATCAGGATGTGCCTTTTCAATTTCATCAAATAACAAGACGCTATAAGGTTTTCTTCTAACCGCTTCAGTTAGCAAACCTGATTGTTCATAACCTATGTACCCTGGGGGTGCACCAATTAATTTAGCTACTGAATGTTTTTCCATATATTCACTCATATCAAAACGAATCAGAGCTTTTTCATTGTCAAAAAGAACTTCTGCTAATGATTTGGCAAGTTCAGTTTTACCAACACCAGTAGAACCTAAAAAGATGAAAGAACCAATAGGTTTGTTTGGGTCATTTATATTTACTCTACCTCTAATTACAGTGTTAACAACAGCATCGATGGCTTCATCTTGTCCTTTAACTCTTTTTTTGATTTCATCACCTAAGTGCAAAAGTTTATCCTTTTCACTTTCTAATAGTTTTTTAAGTGGAATTCCTGTTGTTTGTGAAATAACTTCAGCAATTTCATTTTCAGAAACTTCAGTTTTAAATAAATCGTGCTTAGAAGTTGCATATTTTTGTTGTGCACTTTCCAGTTCTTTTTTAAGTCTTGGGATATCAGAGTACAGAATTTTAGATGCACTTTCATAATTTCCTTCACTTTGGTATGTCTCTAGTTTGGTTTGAAATTCTTCAATCTCTTTTTTGAGCTTATTAATGTTTTCAAAATCAGCCTTTTCCTTTTTTCATTCATTTATAAGTGAATCACGCTTTTGTTTAAGAGCATCTAATTGTTTTTTTAGTTTCTCTAAATATTCTTTCTTTGATTGTTTGTTATCATTTTCCTTATCTTGTTTAAGAGCTGCATACTCTGTCTCAAGATTGATTATTTCACGTTTAAGACTATCTATTGCAACTGGTTCAGATGACATTTCTGTTTTGATCTTAGCAGCAGCCTCATCAATAAGATCAATGGCTTTATCAGGTAAATTACGTTCATTAATATAACGAGTTGACATTTCAACAGCAGCTACTAAAGCACTATCAAAAATAGTGATGTTATGAAAGAGTTCTCAACGTGTTTTTAAACCACGCATAATTGTTAGTGCCTCTTGACTACTAGGCTCGTTAATAAGAATTTTTTGAAATCTACGTTCTAAAGCGCCATCTTTTTCAATGTATTCCCGGTATTCTTTTAGAGTAGTAGCGCCAATTACTTTTATTTCTCCTCGAGCTAGCATCGGCTTTAATATATTGGCAATATCCATTGCACCACTGCTAGAATTACGTCCTAATCCAACTATTTGGTGAATTTCATCAATAAAAAGAATAATCCTGCCATTTGATTCTTTTACTTGCTTAAGAATGGTATTAATTCTTTTTTCAAATTCACCTTGGAATTTAGTGCCAGCAATTAATCCAGAAAGAGATAGTTCATAAATTTCTACATCCCTTAAATTTAAAGGTACATCATTACTAACAACTCTTCTAACAAAACCTTCTACTATTGCGGTTTTACCAACTCCAGGTTCACCAATTAAAACAGGATTGTTTTTGCTTTTACGACTTAATATCTCAATTAAACGACGAATTTCGTTATCTCTTCCAATAATAGGATCGACCTTATTTTTTAATACTTCATCGTTAATATTACGACCAATTTCTTGCAAAAAATTACGATTTTCACCAGCAGGTGTGAAATTAATATTCATTTTAATTGCTCACTCCTTTTAATGCAAAAATTATATAAAATTAGCACTCAAGGCATTCGAGTGCTAATTAAAAACTAGGTTTTTTGTTTATCTCTAATTTATCTAATCAGAGTTGATATTTTTGTCAAAATAATTAGAAACCTAAAATAACTATTAACTATTTTTTTGTGCTTGTTTTCAAATTGAGGGAAATAATGCTTTTAAAAAGTATTCTAATCGTTTTTCAACTCATTTTCGATAGTTTAAAATTGCTTCTGTTTGGGGCATAATCTCAGTTCATTGAAAAGCAAATAATAAAACATAAATAACTGTTTCAAAAACAAGCTTACGCTTAAGTCCACCATAAATATCAATAAGTTTATTTGCTGTTTCTATGGTTAGTTCTTCACGAATAATATTAGCTATTTCATAATAAGGATTATCAACACAAGATCATTCAAAATCAATAAGGATTACTTGCTTTTTAGGTGTTCAAACCAAATTATCAAAAGTAGCATCATGATGACAGAGAGTTTTTGGTATGTCAATATGCTTCTTAGTTAAATTAAGATATAACCGTTTATAAAAAGCGGAAAGCTTAGTTTTTTCAAAATAAACCAAAGGATCAAATATTAAAAGTTCATTAGCAAATGGTTTTCAGTCAACTGAATGAACTTTTTTTAAAGATTCAACCAATCTGCATAAAAATAGATCAGTTGCTCTTTTAGGTTGAGTGCCTTCTATCCACCTTTTTATAGCATTACCTGTTGTTACATCAAAATAAACAAATGGGTTTGAAAAAAAAGGTTCTACTAGTTGCAAAATAATTTGTTCATTTCTTCTGTCTAAAATAACATCTTTTCTTGAAAGTCTTATTTGAAATTTACTATGATCTTTCAATTCACAAAAAAAAGAAAAATTAGTAAAACCAGAATGAATTTGCTCTATCTTGAAAATATCTGTTTCTACAACTTGAAGTTTTTCACAAAGAAAAGCAACCGCTTTTTTTAAATCCATTAATTTTGATGATTATTTTTTAATGTTTGTACTTACTCTCAAAGCATCTTCTACAATCATCAATTCCTCATTTGTACGAACTCTAAAAATTTGATACTTGCTTTCATTTGTTGAAATTAGAGAACTATCTTGATAATTTCCAAATAAATTACTGTTAGTTTTAAAACCAAGTGAAGCAACTTTTTCAATTATTAATTGCACACAATAACTAGCATTTTCACCAACTCCCCCAGTAAATACCAAGCTATCAATTTCACCTGAAAGTTGATTTAGGTATTTAGCAATATAGTCAGCAACACGATTAACATACATTTTTATAGCAATATCATTAATTTCTGGTTTATCAAAAATATCACGCATGTCAGAACTACCTGTTATAGCAAACATTCCACTCTTTTTATTTAATTCATTTACAACATCATTACATGAAAGCTTTTGCTGTTCAGCAATGTAACTAACAATGGCAGGATCAATATCACCACTACGTGTTCCCATTATTAATCCTTCAAGGGGAGTGAATCCCATCGATGTGTTTAGTGATTTGCCTTGTTTAATCGCACAAACACTTGCACCATTACCAAGATGACAAACAATTAAATTAAGTGGTTTTTTATTAAACTTTTTTTCTAAAAACTCGTTAATGTATTTATAAGAAGTTCCATGAAAACCATATCTTCTTACTAAGTTATTTTTCTCTCAATTTTCAGGAACTGCATAAAGATAATTTTCCCTTGGAATAGTAGTGTGAAAAGTGGTATCAAATACAGCAACATTCTTAGCAGTTTTTATCTCTTTTAGAAAAATTTCAATAACATCTGCTTCTGGTTTATTATGAAGCGGTGCTAACTTAATGAATTCTTTTATTTTTGCTAGTGAATGTGTATCAACAAGAACTGCATCTGTAAAATAATTTGCTCCTTGTACTACTCTATGCCCTATTAGCCCAATTTCTGAAAGTTCAGTAATAATTTTGTTTTTTTTAAGCGCATTTAAAAAATGCTTAACAGCAAGATTATGATCATTAAATTGAACCTTTTCTTCTATCTTTTTTTGATTAAATTCAAGCTTAAAAAAACCATCAATGAAAATACGTTCACAAAGTCCTTTAGCTAGTACTTGTTTTTTATCATTAAAAAGTTGAAATTTAATTGAACTGCTACCTGCATTAACAACCAAGATTTTGTGACTTTGCATTTAACCGAAGAATATTTACCTTATTTATTAAAAAATAATACTAAATTAATATAGTGTGGAATAATTAAATGTTTTAACTAAAAAGAAATATTATTAAATCTTAAACAATGAAAATTAAAAAATGCTATATTATCGCTGTTATTTCAGCTTTTATTGGTTTTCTTTTTTACTTTTTATCTTCACTTATAGGGATAACAGATGTTAATAATGCAAAAACAGTAGCAACTGTATTTTTTGTATTAGCAACATTAATAGTTGTTAATGCTATTGTCTTCTGGATTCTTTATCTATTCAAAAAAAAGAACGTAGTTAAGTAAATTTATTTGTCACTAATAGTTTTTTAGCACATTAATTTGATAGAAAACAAATTGAATGTAATATGGAAACTATCAGAGAAACACTTTCTTCTATACAAAGAAGCAATTTTTTATTAAATGAAAGCGCACAAATTCTCAATACGTGTGTAAACAAGAACACATTGCTTGACGATAAGCTGCGCAATTCGATTAATTTTGCACTTAGCATCATTAAGCTAGCAGACTTTTGTCTAAAGGATGATACTGAAAAAATTAATCAATTCTTAGGTAAAACATATGATTTACCATGAGAGTTTCAATTTAACCAAAAAGACAAGCATATAGAATGCACTGTCAAAGACAATTTTGGTCGTGAGAAACTAATAAATTTGATTTTTCAAATTGGTGATGCTATTGAAACTTATCATACTACTTTAATAAGATTCAAAATTCCCAAGCATTGTTTGAATGCAAGGGATCAAATCAAAAAAATAATGGAGGGCAAATAAAAATGATTACATCTATCTTTGGAAAAGTTACTTTTGTAGGCAAAAGAAAAATAATTGTTGAGCACAACTGGATTTCATATTGATTTAATACAAAAGAAAACCATAAATTTGAAAAAAATTTGGAAAAAAATAAGCAAATTTTTTGTCATATTATTAAAAAAATTGTCGCTAACCAAATTATAGAAGAGGCTTTTGCCTTTAATACTCTAGAAGAAAAAGAGTGGTTCTGTAGATTAATAGAACTCAATGGTATTGGTAGTAAAACTGCACTTAATTTGCTCAATAATGACCTTGAGGAAATTAAACAATACATTCTGGAAAATAACTACAGTGCATTATGTGGTATTAACGGTGTAAATAACAAAATAGCTCGTGCACTTTTATCACTTGAAATATTTGAAAAATCTGAAAATAATAAAAATATTAAAGGAGTTCAAGTTGCTGATGGTTATGATGAATTGTTTGAAACACTAAAGTCACTTGGTTACAAACAACAAGAAATTCAGGATGCACTAAAAATGATAGAAGTAAAACCTGATTTTGATATAAGTCAGTTAGTTGCAGAAGTAATTAAATTAATGTCTTTTAAGAATAATGAAATTACAAATAAAACCGCCTAATACCTTTGATGAATTTGTAGGAAAACAAGAAATAATTAGTCAAATTCAATTAAGTATTAAAGCATCTAAATTAAATAAAACACAACTAGATCATATCTTGTTATATGGCCCACCTGGTGTGGGTAAAACTACTTTAGCCAGATTAATAGCAAATGAATTGAAAACAAAGTTGCAAATTATTCAAGGTGGACATTTACAAAAACCAAGCGATTTCTTAAACGCAATTTCACTCATTAAAAAAGGTGATGTTCTTTTTATAGATGAGATCCATGCCGTAGCACCTAATGTCATGGAACTAATGTATCCAGTTATGGATGTGTTCAAAATACAAGTATTAATTGGCAAGGATTTTAATTCCAAGATAGTTGAAATGAAGGTAAATCCTTTTACTCTAATTGGTGCAACTACACAACTTGGTAAAATCATCAATCCTTTAGAAGATAGATTTGGCGTTATCTTAAACATTAACTATTATTCAAATGCTGAAATTGAAAAGATGGTAAGTATCTATGGAAAGCAAATGAAGTTAGAGCTAAATTCAAATGAAATTTCAGCTATCACTGAACATAGTAAACAAACACCAAGAATTGCAATTAGAATAGTTAGAAGAATATTTGAACAAAAAATTGTTAATAAAAAAATAGACCTTGAGGGTTTGTTTAAGAATTTAATGATTTATAAAAATGGTCTGCAAAGTATTGATGTCCAATATCTTGAGGTTTTAAATCGCCAAAATGAACCACAAGGAATTAAGTCAATTAGTTCCATGTTAGGTATAGACAGACACACTATAGAAAATAAAATTGAACCTTTTTTGTTGCGTGAAAATATGATTCAAAAAACCAAAAAAGGCAGGATTATTACAAATAGCGGAAGAGAATATTTAGTTAACTTTTAAGCTTATTAGCTCTTTTAATAATTTCAAAACCAAAACTTTCATTAATATCAAAAATTAATTTATCAAGTGAAGATTCTTCGCTTAATTTGCTAATTGATTTTGGTATGAATTGATAAAATAAAGATTTTTTCTGTCCTTCATCTGTATCTATCTTTTTTAAATCAAAAAAACTAATACCTATTAATCGAACGTTCTTTTCAGTATTAATTAATAGTCTGTTGAATAATCGTTTTGTTATTGACAGTAGTTTTCTATAATCGTTTGAATATTTTTTCATTTTATTTGAATGAGAATTAACAATAAAATCATTGCTTTTCAATTGCACAACTATCCCTTTACACACTTGTGAAGAGAGTTGTAATCTTATAAAGAGCTGATCAAATATTTGCGTTAACTTTTTATTTAACTGATTGTTTGAATAATTTAAATCTTCTAACGTTTCACTGACTGCAAAAGAGCGAGACTTAACCTGATTGTTATTATCTGTATATCATTTGCCTAGTGAAACTGCTTTTAAAGATTCTCAAAAATTACCAAATACTTTTTTTAAAAGCGAAGCATCTTCACAAACTGCTAGATCATTTATTTTGTAAAAATTATTTTTAAAAACTAAATCAATATGTTTTTCTCCTATCCCTGGAATTTCAGTAATTGGTAGTGGTCAAAGTTTTTTTTTAATATCCTTAACTGAACAACTTTTAATTCCAAATGGTTTTGCTTGATTTGAAAAAATCTTAGCAATTAAAAAATGATCTGAGATGCCAATTGAAATTTTGATTCTCAAGTTTTGAAAAACAAAATTTTTTATTTTTTTCGCTATTAAAAATGCCTTTTTAAATGAAATGTTTTGAAAACAAGCAACCCCTTCATCAACAGAAAGAACATCAATTTTTAATGAAAAAGTGCTTTCAATAACTGAAAAAATACGTTTAGAATGTTTTCTGTAATTACGAAAATTAGAATGTGCAAAAATAGCATTTGGACATAGTTCTAATGCTTTTAAAATAGACATTCCAGATCTAATTCCATAACTACGAGCAACATAGTTACAAGTTGAAACTACACTTCTTGAAAAGCGATTACCAACTATTAAGGGTTGATTAACTAATTCTGGATTTTCTAATTCTTCAACAGATGCAAAAAAAGCATCAAAATCAAAATAAAGAAAAATTAAATTTTTATCAATTAAATATTCTGGTTCAAAATATGTAAAGGTGTTAATCATATTTATCAAGTTATGTTATTATTTACTTGCAATAAAACCAAAGAAAATAACGAGTTTTTAACTTTAATAAAGTTATCGAGGATTTATCATCGTTTGTGCTATTGCGAATATTGTAGTTAATGGTAGATAGTAAGAAAAATAAAAAACAGCAGGTTACGGATTTTTCTAATTTACTCTCTCAAAGTAAAGGATTTGTTATTTTTGACTATTCAGGAATGTCTGCTGTTGATGCAACTTTAATGAGAAAAAAGTTGTTTAATAAGGGTAGTAAGATAAAAATTGTTAAAAACAATATCTTAAGACGTGCTTTAAAAACTAGTAATTTTGAAGGTGTTGATGAATCGGTCATCAAAGGAAAAATTGCAGTTGCTGTTGGTATTAACGAGATCTTAGAAACCTTAAAAGTTGTTGATAGTGTAGTTAAAGAAAAAGAGTTAATGAAATTTGTTTGTGGTCATTTTGATAACCGTATTTTTAATAGTGATGACTTACAAAAAATAGCAAAACTCCCTGGTAGAAATGAACTTTATGGAATGTTTCTTTCAGTTCTACAAGCACCATTACGAAAATTTCTCTATGCTCTTCAGGCAGTAAGGAATGCTAAGTAAATTAAATAAATAGAAAAATATTATGGGAAAACTAGATAAAAAACAATTAATTGAATCTCTAAAAGAGATGACTATAGTTGAAATTGATGAAATAATCAAGGCTGTTGAAGAAGCATTTGGTGTAACTGCAACTCCAATAGTAGCTGCTGGCGCAGCTGGTGCTACACAAGAAGCTGCTAGCGAAGTTAGTGTAAAGGTAACAGGATATGCTGATAATGCTAAGTTAGCTGTTTTAAAACTTTATCGTGAAATTACTGGAGTTGGTTTAATGGAAGCTAAAACTGCAGTTGAAAAATTACCTTGCGTTGTAAAACAAGATATTAAACCAGAAGAAGCAGAAGAACTTAAAAAGCGTTTTGTTGAAGTTGGTGCAACTGTTGAAGTTAAATAAAGATGGCAGTACAACAACGGCGTTCTAGTAAACACCGTCGTGATAAAAGACGTTCTCACGATGCACTTACTCTACAAACTTTAAGTGTTTGTAAGAAATGTGGTAAGAAGAAGTTATCACATCGTGTGTGCTCTTGTGGTATGTACGGTGAACTAAGAGTTAAAAAAGCTCACTAATTCACAGATAAATATTATTGTTTTTTTGCAGTTGAATTTGTATTACTTTTATGCAAAATAACAGCATTTTTTGATTTTAAACGCTTAGCTCTGTTTAAAGAAATAATCCCTTTTCTGGCTAAACGATCTGCTTGAGAATAAACAGAACTGAGATTATCTAAATTAATCTCTTTATTAAATTTTTTAACATTAGTTTTTAGTTTAGTTTTTTGTCCTTTATTATTTAAATTTCTCTTAATGTCTTGACGTAATCGTTTTTCGTTAGATTTAATATTAGCCATTTAGGTTATTAATTAGTTTTAGAGTATATTATTATCTTGATTATATTGTAACTAGAACCATATATGGATGGTGGACAACAAGGGAGTTTTTTTGGGCTTTTAGTAATTGTTATTCCAATAATTTTGTTAATTGTTTTTTTTTCCAAGAAAAAAGGGGCACAAAAAAATGATTTTAGTGGTGAAGGAGGTAATCGATCATCAAGAAAAGATGAAGTGTGAAAAACAATTAAACAGTTTTTGCAAGAAAAGAATGAACGTGGTAAAGAAATTATTAAAACTTTTGTAGCTAAAAAACCAAACCCTTTACATTCAAAAAAAGACCGCAAGCTTTTCAATCAAGAGATACAGGCATATATTACTAGTAATAACTTAGGAAAAAGCGAAGCAAAACGTTATAAAAATGAGCAAACTCGCTTAATGCAAAGAGAACTTTATTGTATTTATTTTGTTACAAAAGATGCTAAATCAACTGAAGTTGATGATGCTAGGATTATAGAAGCTGAGGTTTATCAAAAACCTACAAAAACCAAAAGTACTCCAGAGCGGCTAATTCGTATACTTGGTTTAAAAAATTTTGAAACTGAAATGCAATGAATTCAACCATTAATGGTTCGTGAAGAAAAGAGAAAAGAAAAAGAAGAACAGAAAAAACTTAAATTAGCTGCAAGAGAACTAAAAAAGAAGAAAAAGAAGAAAATAAAAAAACCAAAAGAAATCAGAAATCAGAAAAATGTTTAAAATTGTTTTCTTTGGTACTTCAACGCTTTCAAAAAAATGTTTAGAACAACTTTTTTACGATAATGATTTTGAAATTTGTGCTGTTGTAACTCAGCCAGACAAAATTAATCATCGTAACAATAAAATAGTACCTTCTGATGTTAAGTCTTTTTGTTTGGAAAAAAACATAACTTTTTTTCAACCAAAACAAAGCATAAGCATAAAAGCTGATCTAGAAAAATTAAAAGCTGATATTGGTATTTGCGTTTCATTTGGTCAGTATCTTCATCAAGATATTATTGATCTTTTTCCAAATAAAGTAATTAACTTACATCCTTCTAAGTTACCACTACTTCGTGGTGGTGCACCATTACATTGAACCATTATTAATGGTTTTAAAAAATCTGCATTGAGTGTAATTCAATTGGTTAAAAAAATGGATGCAGGTCCGATTTGAAAACAACAAGATTTTTTAGTTAATAATGACTGAAATACTGGTGATTTATCCATATATGTAGAAGAACATTCACCCTCTTTTTTAATTGAATGTACTAAAGAAATTCTCAATAAAAAAGGGAAATGATTTGAACAAATAGGTGAACCTACTTTTGGATTAAACATAAGAAAAGAACAAGAACATCTTGATCTTAATCAGATTTACAAGAGTTTTTTAAACTGAGTAAAAGGTTTAGCTCCCAAACCTGGTGGTTGGTTAAGCTTTGAAGGAAAAAACATCAAAATTTTCAAAGCTAAATATGTTAGTAAAAGTAATTACAAACATCAATTAGGAGAGATAGTTAATATATCTCGAAAAGGAATTAATATTGCTTTAAAAAGCAATGAAATTATTTCAATTGAAAAAATTCAAATACCTGGAAAAAGGGTGATGGAAGTAAGTGAAATAATAAACGGAAAACATCCTTTTGTTGTTGGTAAATGTTTCAAATAGAATGATTACAAAGAGTTTTTTCCTTAAAAATTTTGATCGCTCTAAAGAATTAATTCCTCTTTCATATAACGATGTTTTTAGCGCTGTTAATCAGTTTCTGAAAAGCTATACTGACGTTAATGATATTGATATTATTGAAGAAAATTTGATTGAAGATCCAGTTTTTGAACTTGATGTTTTAGAACTTTTAAACGAGGATCCAATGCTATTATTGGACAGTAAAAATCCCCGTGTTCAAGAAGCTAAAATTATTGCTAATAAAGCAAAAAAAAATATTAAAGATTATTTTAATCTTCCCATTTTTTTTGATACAGATAGTTTAGATAAAAATGTTTCTGTTTATCAAAAAGCTGAGCTTACTGAAAAGAAAATTCAAGAAATAATAACATCAAAAAAATCAGCTATTATTTTTAAACCTATTTTTGAAATAGAAGATTGCTTAATTCAACCAGATGCTATTATTGTTCATGAAAAAGGACTTTGTGAATTTGTTGTTATAAAAGCTACAACCAATACAAAAAGAAAATATTTTTTGGAAATAATTTATGACTTTGTGTTATTTAAAAAAATAGGTAAGTATAAACTTTTAAACTATTATTTTTGTACTGTTAAATACGAATTACAAAATAAAAATAATGTTTCTTTCTTTTTAAATACTGAAATAAAAACATCAAAAAACAGTTTTAGTTTAAGTTCAAAAGAAAAAGATTATTTTAAGAATAAACCTTTTAATCACCCTGAAAAAATTGCTTACATACACAAAAAAAAGAGCAATGGAGTTAATGGTTTTTTGATTGTAAAACTCATTGATAACCTTATTAAAAACAATATAGTTGATTTAAACAAAATAAGTGATTTTGTTACTAAAGAAATTGACAGTAAAAGTGTTCGTAATATTCAACCACTTATTAAAAATGCGGCTAAAATACAAATTAATTTTTGAGATCAAATACAAGATATAAAAAAATATCAAGAACTCAAAATAAATCAAATTGTTTTTAATTACAGTGAAAATTTTGATTCTTTTTGGAGTAACTATTTATTAAGAAATTTAATTAAATTAGTTTTTGCTCATAAATACAATGAAATTTTTAAATTATCTGGTAAATTAGCTAATTGAAGTCAATTAACATATGCATATAAAGAAAATAAATCAATAACTATAAATCAACTGCTTCACGAATTAAATCAGAAAAAAAGCAAGGCTAATTTTAATAACTCAACTAATAAAATAAGTTTTTTTCTTGAAGCGTGAAATAGTGAAAAAGGTTTTGCAATTGGCAATAAATTTAAAAATACTTGAAATAAACTTAAAAAAAAGAAAGTTTATTTTGATTTTGAAACAATTAGTTCATCAATCAGAATCATAAATAATTCATTACCATTTAGTCAAATTGTTACCCAATGCTCATTAATAGTTGATAAAAATGAAATAGATGATAAAAGAAAACTTAATTGTGAAAATCTAATTTTTGATCCCTTATTTATTAGCGTTAATGACTTTAAAAAAGTAATTGATTCACTCTATCAAAACAATTGCAGTGATTATAGTTTTGTTGTTTTTAATAAATCTTTTGAAAAAAACAGATTATTGGAAATGGCTACATTGATTAATGAACAAATATATAAAGAAAAAGTAAAAGCTATTGTTGACAATCTTTTTGACTTAGCTGATATTTTTACTATTGAAAATAACTGTTTGGCTTTCAAACAGCTAAACGGTTTTTCCTCTATCAAAAAGGTTTTAACTATTATAGATGAAAGCTTTTTAAAGGCAAGTAAATCAATTGGTTATCAAAATTTAAAAATCCAAAAAGGTGATGTAGCACAAGAAGTTGCTTTATCGCGTTTTCTAAATTGCTTAAATAAAAATGAATGAAATCAAGTAGCTTTTGAATTAAAAAAATATTGTGAAAATGATGTCAGAGCGATGATTTCAATTGTTTTATTTATCCAAGATTTAATCAAAAAAAATGATCTATTTACTTTTTATTCAGAAAATTAGAACCTGCTTTTCTACTATTTCACCTAATTTTTTTTAGGTTTAATAGCTAGTTTCTTACACATCTTTTGATTTTCTATCTTCTCTTTTAAATCACTAAAAAAATGGCTTCCTTTACTACTTTTTAAAAAACTTGTAAAAGAAGCCATTGCGTTGTGCTCTAAAACACTTTTATCATCGTAATTTTTGTTATTTGGGATAGCTTGTGATCAAATAATATCACCATCAAGTTCAATTATACTAAGTACCAAATTATTTGAAGTTAAGCTTACCCTAACTCTTGGTTCAGGTAATTTTTGCTCTTGAAAAAGTGAAAAGAAATCGTATTTTAAAATCTCAGAAAAAGTTCTTTCAAAAATATATTTTTCAACAAATTCAGTTGCTTTTTTCATCCCCATATCTTCATAAATGGCGCCAACCAAAGCTTCAAGTACATCACCAACAGTGTTTTCAGTTAGTTCAGCACCATTGCTTAACTTAACAAAATCACCTAATTTTAGCTCCATACCAATACGATTAAGATTTTCACCCTTAACAATTTCAATCTTAGTTCTTGTTAAAAGACCTTCGTTATATTTAGGATAAAGTTCAAATAGTTTTTTAGCAACAACAAAGTCAATTAAAGCATCACCTAAAAACTCTAAGCGATCGTAACTTTCACTAACATCTTCATGTTCATTGATGTAAGAAGCGTGAATAAAAGCTTTTTCAAAAAATTCTCAATTATTAGGAAAAATATCTAAATTCTTTAAAAAAGTTGCTAGTTTTTTATCAAAAATCTTATTATTTTTTAGTTTCAAAACTTTATTCTTCATAGTTATTCAAAGAAGTTTTAATTGCATTAATAAGATCAGATTTTAAGCTTAGATGTGCTAATCTAATCGTGCTTAAAAATTGTTGTTTATCAGCAGAACCGTGAGTTTTTAAAGCTAATTTATTTAAACCCATTACAACAGCTCCAGCGTTATTTTTGTAATCAAATTTTTTGGCTACACTTTTGATAATACCTAAGCTAAATAAGCCAGCAAGAGGATTTCTTTTATAACCCCTCTTAAGAATCCGTGCTATCGTTTTAAAAGTACCTTCCATTGCTTTTAAAACTAAATTGCCGCTATATCCATCAGCTATCAAAATATCACATATTCCATCCAGTAAAAACCTTGATTCCACAAATCCTAAAAAGTTAAGATTTTTATCAGCTTTTAAAAGCTTAAATGCTTCTTGATGATAATCAAAACCTTTATTTTCTTCTGTTCCTATATTCAATAGTCCAATTTTAGGAGTTTTTTTTGTAGTTGTTTTTTTAACAAAAATATCAGCCATTAAACCTAAAAAATAAAGTTCTTTTCCTGTGAAATATTTATTAGCTCCAACATCCAAAAAATAAAACCAATTATTGTTATCTGTCGGTACATAAGACATAAAAGCACTCTTAGTATTTTTATTAATTTTGCCAAAAGCATCATTTGTTAAAGAAGCATAAACTGCTGAAGAGCCTGCTGAAATTACAACATCAGCATTACCTTCACGAACTAAGTTTATGGCTATTTGCATTGAACTGTTAACTTTTCTTCTTGCACTTAGTGGAGTGTCGGTCATTTCAATGAAAGAATTAGCAAGTTTTTTTGTAATATTTTTTGGAAGTATATCAAGACCATCAAAAGCCTTTTCATCACCGATCAGAATGAAATTTAAGTCCTGATGAAAACTCCAATATTTCAATACTGCTTCAATTGCTTCACTAGGTTTGTTTTCAAAACCTAAACAATCAACTGCAAATCTAAAAGCCATTACTGTATGCCTATTATGTAAGAGAACACTTTTTGTTCTCCAGGTGAAAATTCACAAAACAATTTATATTTTTTTTCAACTAAAGCTTGCATTTTTTTCGCATCTTGTTCAGTGATGTCTTTGCCATAATAAGCCAAAAGGAACTCAGGTTTTTTCACTTTTTTTGAAAGGATATCAATTGTTTTAAAAAAACAGTCTGTAAGTTGAGATTCACTAGCAATAATACTTTTATTTGTAACAGCAATAAAATCATTTTTATTCACCATTACTTTGTTTTCTTTATATGACTTTGAAGCTTGTGTTATCGTAGCGGAAGCAAACTCTTTAATAAAGCGCTTCATTGCTTTCACATTAGTGTGAATAGAAAGATCACTGTTAAATACAGTTAAAGCAGCAATTGACTCCACAGGATTTGCTGTAATAACATAATCTGCATTAATCTTTTGGTGTTTTAACTGTTTAATTGTTTCATTGGCAGATAGAAAATAGTTTTTATCATGTAACAAAAAGATTACATTACTAGAATTGGTTAACTTAACAGCCTCAAGTAAAGAAAAAACAGAAGGAGCCCCAGTATCATCAGTACATAATATGGCGTTAATATCATGATCTTCACGAATTCTTTCAGCAAATGCTTCTGTAGGTACAGTAGCTACTATAGCAGGTTTTAAAACTCTTTTTGTTGGTGAGTTATTCTTGTTATTAACCTGTAAATTCATGTTATCAATTTTGACAAATTCAAATTCACCATAATTAAGACCCATTTCTAATAAAAGATGTGGTTTTAAAGTATGAGCATGAACTTTAACAAAACCATTGTCTTTATCACTAGCAATTACTACAGAATTGGCAATTCTATTTACTTTACTTTCAAACTTTTTTTGATGAAATTTTTGCTTTTCAACTGTCTGATTTATTTTTAAACCTAGTCTTAAAACATATTCTGTACAATAACCAAATTCATCTTCATTAGCATGTTGTTCTTTAAACTTGTTAAATTTAATTTCTATAGTTGATAAAGTATTGTCATCTAAATTAGATTCGCCCCCATAATATGACAACATTCCTTCAAGAAAACAAGCAAAACCATAAGCACCTGAATCAACCACACCTGATGCTTTTAATACAGGTAACATTTGGGGAGTTTTTTTCACTGCTTGTCAAGCTACTTTAACAGCTTGTTCAAAAAGTTTTTCAAGTGTTTTAGGACGATTTTTTTGACTCTTAAACTCATTGCTTATTAAACGAGCAACTGTTAGCATAGTTCCTTCTACTGGTTTTGATACGTTTTTATAAGCCACTTCTTGAGCAACAATGAATGCATTTGCAACATCTTCTATACTCAACTCTGAATTATTGCTTGTTTTATTTACGATTATGTTACTGAAAAATCCTTTCATTATTTGTGAAAAGATAACCCCTGAATTGCCACGTGAAAACAAAAGTAAATCTCTAGTAAAGTTTTTACCAAGTTCACTAAAGCTTTTTATATGACTTTTTTCATTTTCTAGTTTCTTGATGGCTTCTGTTATTGTTACTTTCATGTTTGTTCCAGTGTCACCATCAGGAACAGGAAAAACATTCAACTGGTTTATGTATTCATAATTTTTAGCGATGTTATTACAGCCAAGGCGTAACATATCGATAAAAGAAGATAAATTTACTGATGACATCTAAAGTAAAACCCTAGCTTATAAGGGATAAAAAAGAAGTTTATAACCACAATAATTTTAAATTTTAACTATTGAATTAAATATTCAAACCAAGGTACTATTTTACTCTTGAATTGCATTAATGAATAATTTGTTAAAATGGGAAACTTGCTCGTTTCTAGTTTAGGAAAAACTAATTCATAAGCGTGAAGTGCTTGATGCTTATATTTATTATTACGATTTTTAAATTGAATCAAGCTGTATTTTTTATCACCAACTAGTTGATTTGAAAATAAATTTAAACACGCACGAATTTGGTGAGTCCTACCACTAATTAATCTAATTGTTATTAAAGACATATCTTTTTGAGCTATGTATGAAGAATTTTCAAAAAAAGTGCTTATCTTTTTTGCTTCTGGAAAAGGTTTTCATTTTACTGTTACAATGCCATTATTGTTATCTTTTTTTCAATAAGCAGTTTGTAAGCCAAGATGGTTAAATTGACCAAAAACTAAGCCTTTATATCTTTTGGTTAAATGGTTATTTTTAAAAACTTTGTTCAATTCTTTTAAAGCTTTGTTTGTTTTAGCACCAATAACAATTCCAGAAGTATTACGATCAATACGATGTGCAAACTGGGGATAAAAGTTAAGTTTATTACTGTCAAATTGTCTATATCCACAGTGTTTTAAAAGCATATTTGATAAATTAATAATGCTATGTTTTTTATCAGGTTGGCAAACTATTCCAGTTGGTTTGTCAACTACAATAATATTTTCATCCTCAAATATAATTTTTAGCTTATCTTTTACCAAATCTAGAGATAAATAGTCATTATTAGTTTGTAAATAGGGATTTATATCAAAAAGAAAAGCTATCTCATCTTTAGTTTTTAATCTTGTGTTGACCTGTGGTTTTGTTTTATTTAACAAAACCTTTCCTAAGCGTAAATACTTAAAAAAGTCACTTCTTTTAATTAAGGGAAGGATTTTTAAACAAAATTGGTCAATTCGTTGGTTTTCACTTTCTTTAGGAACTAAAAATTTATTAGCTATTCTCATTTTGTTTGGCAAGAAAATCATCCATTATCTGTACTAATTTCATAAATTGATTTTTTTCATCCAAAACAAAAGCAGCTGCATATTTATGTCCACCACCATTGAACATTTGTGCAAAGTTATTAATTGGAATATTACGTGAGCGAATGGAACCAATTCATTTTTTAATGGACTCGTTAAAGTAAACAGTAGTCCATATTTTTACTCCTTTTATGTTATTCAAAGCATGAACCATTGGTAAAGGAGAGACAACACCAAAATGTTTATATGCTCCTTTTTTAATCAATGCATAAGCTAACCCATTTTTAGTTATTTTGGCTTTGCTAAGTACATAGCTAAAGTACTTATGTTCTAGTAATGGCTTTAAATAAACTGCATCATGAACCTTATTGCGGTTAAAACCAGTTTCCATCAATTTTGCTGTTAGGGCAAATGTTTGGGGTGTAGTAGTTGGACCTCAGAATCGCTGTGTATCAGTAATTATTCCTGCATAAAGATATGATGCAATCTCATCATTTAATTTGTAACCCATCTGCAAAATTAAATAACCAATCATCTCAGCAGTTGCTGAAAAAGAAGAATCAATTCATTCCATATCAGCAAATTTTTCAGTTCTAGGATGGTGATCTATCCTAACTGTCTCTTTTGCCAACTTATGTTTTTGAGTTAAAACTCTTTCTTGGTTGGAAGTATCAAAAATAATAGCTAAAGATTCTTTTACAAAATCATCATTTATGTCAGTTTGCTCAAAAGGAAAAAGTTCTCTACCGTCTGCATTAATATTGTATGAACCCATAACATAAGCTTTTTTTTCACTGAAAAAAGTATTTAGGAAAGTTTTGAAAGCAAAAGCAGATCCAAATGCATCAAAGTCTGGGTTTACATGTACAAATAAACTGAACTTATCAAACTGTTTAACCTTTTTTGAAAAATTCTTAATGAATTGTGGATCGATACTAATCATTGCTTAATTCACTTACTCCCTTTTCAATTAAATCATTTAAAAAAATAAGCTCACTTTCAAGCTTTTCAACATTTATCAATTTAGCTTTCGTTGTAGGATTTTTGGGAGAAAACTCACTACAAGTATCTAAATGTTGTTCAATAGAAATATCAAAAGTATTAAAAAATTTAGCTAATTCAATAATTTTATCTTTACTAAAGCCAATTAAGGGGCGAACTATAAATGTATCTGGTGTTGCTGATTGAATAACTTTTAAATTTTCAATGGTTTGGGATGCAACTTGTCCCAAAACCTCACCTGTAACTAGACAATCATACTTAAACATACTAGCAGCTTTATAAAAAACACGACGCATTAAAACGATACGATAAGATTCATTACTAATATGAATTAACTCTTTTTGAATTGCAGTGAAATCAAAAACTAATAATTTACCACTACAAATCGTTTTATTAAAAGAAATTAAATTTGCTAACCTTGTGATTTTTTCAATTGTTTTTTGATTCTTATTTGGTTCATTAATAAAGGTGATAAAATCAATGTTAAAACCACGTTGCATTACAAGTGAAGCTGCAACTGGGCTATCAATTCCTCCTGAAAGTAAGACTAAAGCTTTACCACTACTATAAACAGGTAATCCACCTTTACCTTTAAAACGTTCTGTAAAAACAAGAAAATGCTCCTTCAAAATCTCTATATTAGCTATTATTTCAGGGTTATTAATTACTCCTTTTAATTGGTATTTTTCAAATAGTTTAACTGCTAAATACTTCTTAAAATTACTTGAATTTTCAGCAAAATTTTTATCACGTCTCTTAACTTCTAATTTAAAGGAATTAAAATCTTTAAATAAATTAAAAAGAAGATCTAATAGTTTGTTTTCTTCCCTTACTATCTGTGATGCAAAAAAGAACAAACTAATTCCAGGCAAAAAACTGAATAATTCTTGGAGAATCGCTCTTTGTTCTTTTTTAATATCAAAGACAACAATTCTATCAAATTCATAAACAATACTATTGTTAATTTCCAGTTTTTTAAAAGCTTTTTTGATGTTAATTTTTAATTGTTTTGTGAAATAAGAACGGTTTTTTCCTTTTAAAACCAATTCACCATAACGCGCAACTAATACATCTTCACTATTCAATTCCATTTTCCTTTAATCATTGAATATCACTTTCTGTTAGTTTAGGACTTTTACCAGTTAATATGTAATTTTCATATCAAATTCTCGCCTTATCAACTAAAACACTAAATCCCTTATGATCTATCTTGATAGGAATTAACCTAATTTCTCTATTGCTAGCATTAAATTGTTCTGGTAAGACATAATCTTCTGGTTTCAAAAAGGCAATTGCAAAAAGTCCTTTATTTACATTGCGCAAATATAGATAAAGACCAATTTGACAATAATATAAAGTACTGATAATAATTTTTCCATTACTGTCAAATCAACTATCTTTTTTGCCATCTTTCTTTTTAACAATAGGCATACCATTTTCATCAAGAATCATCTTGAGATTTCCATTGATTTTTTTATAAATAAGACTATCGCAAGAAGTTGTTTTAATCTCTAACATAGGAAGATCATTTTGATAAGCTAATTCACCATTTTCATCAAGAGGTTCACCATCAGGTATCCCACCAAAAACACTATCATCCTTAAATAAATCAAATTGAACTTTTTTAGGATCATAAGAATGAAAATTAAAACCAGTTTTTAAATTGACATAATCACGTATTTTAGGTTCTATTATGTTTCCAGCTTTTGCCAGTGTTTCATCAAATTCATCTTCATAAATTTTGACCATATTAGCTCAAGTTTTAAATGATGACTCATATTCAGATAAACCTAAAACCTTGCCAAAGCGAGTACCGGTTATTTTTTTAAATAGAGCTTTATTTCTTAAAAAATACTGTTCTGATAGAACAATTTGATTATCAACTATATCAAAATCAGTTTTATATTGCTTTATAAATCCCATTTATTTCATCAACTGTTCACAAATTCCTTTTAAAACAATTGATATTTCAGGATTATTAAATTCCTCATCATTATCTGGTTGTTTTTTGCTTAAAAATACAACACTTGCTAATTGATTAATGTTATTAATTGGAACTTCTGTCACATTTAAATAATGAACATCTTTTAAAGAGCAATTCTTGCTTTTAACATATGTTTCTAAAGCACTAAACTTGGAATTTTTTGTGCTAGTAAATAAAAAATTTTCGTTATAAAAATTGCTGTAATGAAACTTAGGCTGACCACTAGAAATATGTTCCATAAGTTGAAAGTCTAAATGATACTGAGGACTAAATACATAAATAGAACTAACATCCATTTCACTGAGATTTTTTAAGAAATTTTGGTACTTTAATGTTTGGTCAAATTCCGTTAATCAAATTAATTTGAATTGCTTATATTTTTCTAATGAAATAAAGTAATTAATTGTTGTATTAGGTTCCTCACTAATCTTGCTTTTTCCAATTGCAAAAACACCAGAATTAGTAATAATAGCATGGTGTACAATAGTGTCTATACTAACAGAATCTAAAAAAGATTGATAGATAAATTCATTGGTTTTGCTAATTCATATAATCGCGCCTGATTCTGCAATTATATCAACATCATCTAACGAGAGTAAATCAAGTAAATAAAGCACTGCTTGTTGTCAACAACTTGACATAAAAACAAGTTGATGGTTATTCGCTTGAATGAAATTAAAAAAGTTTTTTCATACTTCTAAATCCTTTGTAGTGTTAAAAAAATTTGCTGTATTAATATCTAAAACAACTATTTTTCTATCCATCTCTTCTAACTCTTTTAACAAAATTATTAAAGCTAATTCTGGTGATTTTTTCACCTTTAAAACCACGGCATGTCAACTTCTCTAAATTCTCTATTTCTTTATCTCCAACAATAAGTTGTAAAGGAATTTTTTCAATGATTGCTTGTCTAACTTTTTTAGCTAAGCGATCTTGATTATCATCTAAATTTACACGGATGTTTTCTTTTAGCAATTTGTTATAAAGTTTTTTTGCTGCCTTTAAATGCTTTTGGATATTAACAGGAATAATTACGGCTTGAACAGGTGCTAACCATAAAGGAAAATTACCACTTGTTTTTTCAAGTAAAGCAGCAATAAACCTTTCATAAGTTCCAATAATTCCAACATGGATAATAACTGGTTTTTTTAGTGTATTTTTTTTATCTATATAAGTTAGATCAAATTTTTCTGGTAGTAAAAAATCTAGTTGAATGGTGGCAATAGTAATCATTTTTTTAAAGATTGTTTTGAACTGAAAATCAATTTTTGGTCCATAAAAAGCAGCAGCTCCTATCTCTTTTTGATATTGGATATTTAAATCTTTTAAAACATTCTCCATTTGGCTTTCAGATTCTCTTCATAAACCAGGATTATCAATAAATTTTGATTGATTTTTAGGATCATGTAGAGAAAGATCTATCCTATCAAATATAAATCCAAATTTTTTATTAACTTTTTGAATTAAATTAAATGCGTTTTTAATCTCACTTTTAATTTGATCTGCACGACAAAAAATGTGATTATCAAGTAAAGTCATGCACCTCACTCTTTCTAATCCTATTAATCCTCCAGAGGCTTCAAAACGATGCAAAATAGAATCTTCTGAAAAGCGCTGTGGCATTTTTTTATATGAATATCGTTTTTGTTTGAAAATCAGACAGTGATGAGGACATGTCATAGGACGAAGCATCATTGCTTGACTATCAAGTTTAATAGCAGGAAACATATCTTCCTTATAGTGCTGATAGTGGCCGCTAATTTTAAAAAGCTCTATGTTAGCTAATACAGGAGAACAAACAGTATTAAAACCAAACAATAGTTGCTGGTGATGCACAAAATTACCGATTATATTCCTTAGTGTTGTACCCTTTGCTAATCAAATAGGAAGACCTGCACCGATCAGTGGGTCAAAGCTAAATAACTCTAATTGTTTACCTAAAGATCTGTGATCCTTCTTCAAGCGTTCTTCATTTTCTTTTATTAATTGTTCTAATTCTTTTTTTGATTGAGCAAAAATGCCATTAATCCTCTGAAGTTGTAATTGTGAAGGATCTCCCAAAAAATAATTTACGCTTACATTTAATAGCTTAATAAAACTTTTTTTAATAAAAGTTAAAGTTAAATCTTCTATTCAAAAATGTTTATTTTCAAAAAAGGTGATTTTAAATTTGTTTAAGTTGCTTTTTTTTAATAAGTTTTTTGTAAACTGATCATTTTCAAAAAAACTTAATGCTTCATCTAAAGAAACAAATTTTTGAGAAATCCCTTCTAGTTTACTAGAAAGAGAGTTTAAATCAGATTCTATTTTTGCAAACTGTTTTGTAGAAAAATTCTCATTTATATAAAAATCTAAATAAAATTCATCTCCATTAAAACCATGTTCACCAAACTGAACATTAGCATATTTGCATTTTAACCATATTTGTAATAAAAGAACTCCTGCAAGCATTAAGATTCTTGATAATCAATCATTACTTTTGAATTTGGTTTCATAATTTTGACAACTTCGATTGTTGTTTTTCAAATTCCACTGCGTTTTTCTAGGTAAGTGCGCAGAATACCTTCGATGCTAATTGTTTTAAATTTTTGAGTATATGCTTCAAGTTCAAATGCTAATTGACCATTTGCATAAAAAACAAAAAAATCAGTAAAACTTCGTTCACCAAACAAACGTTTCTGCTTAATAGTTACTAAAAATCCTGTCTTTTTGTGGCTTCACTTTGTGCTTTCTATTTCACCTTCCAAAAAAACGCAATTTAACATGCTTTTTAGCTAGGTAATTGACCTGTTAAGTTGAAATGAAATTTAAAGTGGTTAATTGTTTCTAAAACCATTCTTTCTTCTATTAATGCAGTTCTAATACCTTCAAACTTTTGTTTATCATCAAGATATTCTCTAACATTCTGATTAGTTTTTTCATAATACAAGCTAATAACTCTTTTAACAATATCATCACTAACTTCAACCTTTCATTCCTTTTGTAAGAAATTAAATACTAAAGCTTTTTTAATGATTTTTTCAGCTATTGATTGAATTGTTTTTTCATCAGCATCTTTAACAACATCTCTTTTCAAGCCTTCAACAACATTTTTTAACTCTTCAGGGTTAATTTGAAATTCAAAATAACTAACAATTTCATTCATTGCTGCTGAAAACAAATTATCTTTAATAACAATATGAGTTAGTTCGTGGTAAAGAGCACTTTCCTTAGCATCTTTAAAAGAAGCTAAAATTCTTTGCCGATGTTGCTCAATAAAAGCAGGATCTGCAAAAATACGATCAACTTCAATTACCTTATCATACTGAATAGGTTTTTGCAACTTTGCAATAGATTTAAGATTAGTAGCCATATTTTTAGAAACTTATTAAATTTTAATTCCTATATGCGTGAAGAATTTACATTTGTTGTGGTGTTGAAATCTTCAAAACATCAAGGATTTGTTTAACTATAAATTGTAATGATCTCAATAAAGCAAGTCTTTGTGCTGATAAAAGTGAATTTTTATCATCATTAATTTTGCAAACTTTATACCAGGAATGAAATAAACTAGCAGTTTCATATAAAAAGTTAGTTAATAAGTGCAATTCGCCTGTTTCCATAGCTTTTTGCAACATAAAAGGATAATAGACAAGTTGATTTAAAAGTGATATCTCTTTTTCATTAATCAAAAGACTGCAATCAGTAATTTCTTTTAATTGATCAGAATTTGCAATTCTAAGAATACTATTCATTCTTGCAAACGCATATTGAACATAATAAACTGGATTAGCAGAGTTTTGCAAATTAGCTATATCTAAATCAATTTTGATAATTGTGCCATTATTTTGAGATAACATAAATCATCTAGCAGCATCTTCACTAATCATTGAAAGCATTGTTTCAATTGTGATTACATTTCCAGCACGTTTTGACAAACGTACTAGCTCTTTATTTTTATAGAGAGTAACCAGTTGTAATGCAAAAATTTTTAAAGAAGTTTTAGTGGTATTTTTTAAAGCATCAAATGCACAATACATCCTTTTAATATGTCCTTCATGATCAGTGCCTCAAACATTAAATAGAATGTCAAAGCCACGTTGTAATTTTTCTAAGTGATAAGCAACATCAGTTCCAAAATAAGAAGCTCTTTTATCACTTCTAATTAAAACTCTATCCTTATCATCTCCATAAAGCGTAGTTTTTAGTCAGAGTGCATTATCTTGATAAAAATAACTATTTGGTTTAAGTTGTTCTAAAAGATCATTAAAATTTGTTTTTTTAACAATTTCGCTTTCAAATTTTCAACTATCAATAAAAACATGGATTTTATTCAAATCACTTTTAATTAAAGACAAAACTTTTTGGGTGCAATTAACTAAAAAATGATCTAAGAATGATGTTTTACAAAACTCTTCAAAATTTAAATTATCAACTGGAAAATTTTCAATTTCACTAGCAATTTTATCTATTACTATTCCACTATATCCATCAGGATGTTGCTGGATAGCAATATTTTTTTTTAACTGCAAACTTTGATAAACACTAAAGCTAAAAACTCGTGCTTGTTGTCCATAATCATTTACCCAATATTCACAGACTGTTGTATAACCCAACAGCTTGGCTAAATTGTTTAAAACATCACCAAAAAAAGCTATTCTCACATGACCTAAATGGATCCTTCCGGTAGGATTTGCTGATACAGATTCAATTAAAATCTTTATATTTTTCTTAGTAAAGCAAGGTGTTTTTATCAAGTATTCTAAGTACTTTTGATAGCTAATTTGAAAGTTTATAAAATTATTGTTAGCAATAAAAACATTTTGGTAGTTATCCTTTTTATTTTTTAAAAATCACTCAACAATACTATCTGCAATTTTTTTATGATTTTCACTTTTTAGTTGGAAAATAATAGTTGAAGAAAAACCATTAAAACTATTATTTTTAACTAGTTTAACAAGTTCCTTTTGGTCATCAAATTTAAGCTTTAAAGCGCTAATGCATTCTTTTAAATCATTGATGATAAAAAACATTACTTTAAATTATATTTAATGATGCAAAATGTCTTTTATCATAACAGTAATAGGTGCTGGGCATGCTGGATTGGAAGCCGCTTTCATTGTAAGCAAATTCAACATCAAAGTAAACCTTTTAGTTCTTGATATAAATCATTTAGGTTCTTGTCCATGTAATCCTTCAATTGGTGGACCTGCTAAGGGAATTGTTACTAGGGAAATTGATGTTTTAGGAGGTATGCAAGCAATTGCTGCTGATAACAATGCCTTACAATATAAATTACTAAATAGTTCAAAAGGACCTGCTGTGCAAGCTATCAGAGCACAAATTGACAAAATAGGTTATAAAAACTGGTTTCAAAGTCAAGTTAAATTAAATAAAAACATTAATCTAATTCAATCTGAAGCAATCAATTTAATTGTTAGAAATGAAAAAATAAAAGGCGTTATTTTAAAAGACGGAAGTGAACTTTTAAGTGATGCGGTTATTATCACTACCGGAACGTACCTAAGATCAAAAACATACTGTGGTAATACAGTTAAAAATCAAGGACCTGATCAATCTAAAAATAGTGAAAAATTAAGCACAAACTTAATTAACAGAGGTTTTAAAACAATTCGTTTAAAAACAGGAACTCCGCCAAGAATTTTAAAAACTTCACTTGACTATAATCAAATGGAATTAGAAATTAATAATAATCAAAACCTTGCTTTTAGTACTACAAATAAAAATTTCTTACCACTTGAAAAACAAATACCTTGTTACTTAGTTCATACCAATCAAAAAATTCACGATCTAATCCTTAAAAACTTAAAAAAATCTGCAATGTTTAATGGTAGTATTTCAGCACAAGGACCACTTTATTGTCCAAGCATTGAAGACAAAGTTTTTAAGTTCTCTCAAAAACCTCGTCACCAAATTTTTGTAGAACCTGAATCATTGAGTCTAGATACTATTTATTTAGCAGGATTATCAACTTCTTTTACACCAGAAATTCAAAAAGAAATCATCCAGCTTTTACCTGGTTTTCAAAATGCAGAAATTAAAAAGTTTGGTTACGCTATTGAATATGATGCTTTTCTATCTAATCAACTAAAACCAACACTTGAAACGAAGTTAATAGAAAACTTGTATTTTGCTGGACAAATTAATGGCACTAGCGGTTATGAAGAAGCTGCTGGTCAAGGTTTGATGGCAGGAATTAATGCTGCTTTAAAATTATTAAAAAAACCACCATTTATTTTGCAACGTAATGAGGCTTATATTGGGGTTATGATTAATGATTTAGTTACTAAAACAATCAGTGATCCATACCGTTTGTTAACATCCAGAGCAGAATATAGACTATGATTGAGAAATGACAATGTTCAAGAACGGCTCATTAAAAAAAGCTTTGAACTTGGTTTAACAGATAAAAAAACATATGAATTGTTCCTTAAAAAGGAAAAGAAAAAACAGGAATTAATTTCATTTTTAAAAAACACTCAAGTAGGCAAGGTTAAAGCATTGAAATTCACTAATAAAAATACCGCTCAATCACTTTATGACTTCAACAAACGAAGTGAAATAAATTTAGATAAATTGATCAAAGATCTTCCTGAAAAATACCAATTAGATTCAGAAACACTTAAACAAATTGAAATTGAAATTAAATATGAGGGTTACATAAAGAAAAATGAAAAGTATTTTAAGGGTTTAGATAAATTAAGCAAAATTAAAATTCCTCATACTTTTGATTACCATAAGGTTAAGAATTTAGCTAGTGAAGCTATTTTTAAACTATCTAACTTTAAGCCTAGTAATTTAGCAATTGCAAGTCAAATAGCTGGAGTGAACTTTAATGACATTATAGCCATAAAACATTTTTTAAAAACTTATGAATAATGCTAATTTTGAAAAATATGTTGATTTAGTTTTTGAAGCAAACAAAAATTTCAACTTAACAGGATTTAAAACAAAAGAAGCTATTTATCAGAATTTAGTTATAGAAATATTGACATTATTTAAAGGATATGAAAAATTTTTTATTGACAAAACTGTAGCAGACTTGGGAAGTGGAAATGGTTCGCCTGGGATAATATTAAAACTGTTATTTCAAAAAATAAAAAAGTTAGTTTTAATTGATAGTAAACACAAAAAAATTAGCTTTTTAAATAAATTAACTAAGCAACTAAATCTGGAGAAAACTGTTGCAATTTGTGAACGAATTGAAGTACATAAAAATCACTATGATGTTATCTGTTCTCGTGGTCTAAGTACGATTATTAAAGTTAATGATTTAGCATTTTCCTTGCTTAACTCAAAAGGTATTATTTTTCATATAAAACAAAGCTTAGACCAATACATTGAATTTGAAAAATCAAATCAGAAGAATCAATTTAACTTGTTATTTATAAAGCACTTTACTAGTCAGAATAAAAAACTAATTTTGATAGCTTTACAAAAAAATGATTAAGTTAGGTTGAGCGTCTTTTAGTAATACAGAATTTGCTCAAGATATCTTTATAAAGTTTGCCAATCAATTCTATAAACAAGATGATGCTGGAACAATTTTATTTGAACTAAAAAAAACATTAGGAGTTAATCAACTAGATGAAATTGAAAAAAATAAAAAAGTTATTATTGTTAATCAGTTTCAAAATAGCTTAGGCAAATTTTTACTTTTTAATAAAGAAAATACTAAAAGAATAAACAGTTTAGCTAATGAACATATAAGTTCTTTTTTAAAAAAAATTTTCAGATTATCTGGATTTAAAGATATGTTGATTGATGTTCAACATCATAAAAAGTTACAAAAATGTTTATTAAGAGAAATTCATCTTTTAGTTTGTTTAATTAATAGCAATCAATTTAGTGATGAATTAATGCAAATTATTGAGTGGTATCAGTATTTAAAAAAACACTCTAGTAAACTTTTTGTTATTACTGCAAGTAGTGATAAAAAACCAGTAATAGAGCCAACTATAAATGAATATAAAGCTATTTTTGGAGAGTATTTATCTTCATTTCACCTAGATCTAAAAAATAATCAAAGTAATGATTTATTCCAGAAATTACTTGATCAGATCAAAATAAAAGCTACCTCAAAAACTAGTTTGAGATAGCTAAAAATATAAATGGCGCATCGGGAGGGATTTGAACCCACGACAACACGCTTAGAAGGCGTGTACTCTATCCACTGAGCTACCGACGCATTTCTTTACTAGAAACTATCATATGAATCTTCAATAAGACTCTAATAAAAGTTTAGATGATTTTTAACTTTTTTATTGTATTCATGCAATAAAAATTAATTTAAATAAAAGAAATTTATTAAAAAATCCTTAAAGCACAAATATCAATAATTTCCTTTTCTATTGATTCTTAACTATTTTTAAAAAAATAGTCAATTTATTTAGTCACAAAAACCTTAGTTAAAAATAAATTTAAGTTGCAATTGGATTGAACATATTATTTAAACTTTCTTTTAAATTAAGTGTTTTAAAAGTTGATTTTTAATAAATTAATTAACAAAATAAGATAAATAGTTAAAAACTCAATAATAAACGCTTTAAAATATTTCACTTTGATGGATGAAAAAGGGATTTTAGTTGCAATTAGTGGTGGTAGTTGCTCAGGAAAAACTACTGTTGCTGAAATGATTTATCAACTTTTAAGTAAAAAATTAAAAGTTGCGATCATCTGTCAAGATAACTATTACAAGTCCTATAAAAATAAGCCATTATTAAAAAGAAAAACAATAAACTTTGATCATCCTGATGCTTTTGATTGAAAACTTTTAAGATCACACATTGAAGATCTTCTAAACGGTAGTATAGTTAATGTTCCTTTATATGACTACATTAACTATACCAGAGCTAAAAAAACAGCAAAAATTGGTCCAATTGATGTTGTTATTCTAGAGGGTTTAATGCCATGATTTGATGAAAAATTATCAAGACTTTCTAAGCTAAAAATATTTATAGAAACAAATGGGGAAGAACGTTTAATTAGAAGAATAGAAAGAGACTGACAAAGGGGAAGAAATATTGATTCTATTATTAAACAGTGACGCGAAATAGTAGCACCAATGTATGAAATATTTGTAGAAAAAATGAAGCGAAATGCTGATTTAATTCTGCCTTGAAGTCAACGCAGAGAAGTAAGTACAAGTGTATTGGATGTCGCAATTGAACACTTATTTCACAAAACTGTTGAAAAAAATAATTAGTTCTGGAAATTATAGAGATGTTTAAATTTCAAAGGTGAATTATGTTTATGCTCTGCTTTTGCTTTCAAATCTAAAACAATTTTTTGCTTTTCTGAACTAAGTATTAAATCACCTTTTAAATATTGATCAAGTTCCTTATAAGTAATGCCCATCTCTGTCTCATCAGTTTGCCCTTCAAAAAGACTAGCAGTTGGCGCTCTTGTGATTACAATTTCAGGAATATTAAAATGCTTAGCTAATTTGTAAACGTCCTCTTTTAAAAGCCATGCTAAAGGAGCAATATCACAAGCTCCATCTCCTCATTTTGTGAAATAACCAAGTGTATACTCTACAAAATTACCAGTACCTAAAACTAAGAAGTTGTGTTTTTGAGCATAAGCATATAAAGTTATCATCCGTAAACGTGCTTTAATGTTACCAGCTGTTAAAAAATCTTTTTTTGGATCTATTCCAAGGGTTTTTACTAACAGATTGAAACTCTCTTCCAGTTCAATGTTAATACTATTAAATTGCATTTTTTTAACAAGTTCACTAGTTGCTTGAAAATCAAGTTTTGAATTATTAATATGCATTATTAAAGCTAAATGGTTTTCAAAACCAAAAGTTTCTTTAGCAATAGCAGCAACAACTGCTGAATCAATTCCTCCAGATAAGCCAAAAATAACACCTTTAGCTTTAGATTTTTTTACATAATCAAACAGCCAGTTTTGGAGTTCTTTTAAATATTTAATTAAATTAGTCATTAATTACAAATTCACAACCATCAAAGAAAATAATATCACCTTTTTTAGCACCAACGGATTTTAATTGATCTTCAATACCGATTTCTTTAATTTTATTTCCTAAGCGACGAATGTTATCAAGCGTAGTTTGTGGAATTTTATCAAATCAATATCTTAGACGTTTACAATTAACAATTCATCTGTTTAAACTATCTTTTTCAATATTTAAAGGGTCGTTATTATTTTCATTGGTATTTTGAAAAACATAATGCTTCTCAAGTTCCATTGGCAAACTAAACTTATTAGCTCCAAATTGGGAAATTGTTTTATTGTAAAGTTCAAAAACTCTATCAAGTAAATTGCCTAATTCTTTCTTTAAAGCAGAAATTTTTAATACAGAAATAGATTTTTTTTGAAGAAATTTTTCTAATTTTTTAAACCGTTTCTCACCTTCATTAACATCAATTTTATTAGCTACAACAAGCATCTTTTTTTTAACTAGAAGGGGAGAATATTTTGAAAGTTCATCCATTATTTGTAAATATGCTTTGCAAGGATCATCATTATCTACAGGATCAAGTGAAATTAAATGAATTAATATTTCACACCTCTCTATATGCCGTAAAAAATCATGTCCTAACCCACTTCCTTCACTAGCATTTTCAATCAAACCAGGAATATCAGCAAAAACTAAACTATTATTTTGATATTTAACTACACCAAGTACGGGTATTAAAGTAGTAAAGCGATAGTTTGCAATTTTAGGTTTGGCATTTGAAAGTTTGGAGATTAGTGTTGATTTACCTGAATTTGGAAAACCAACAATTCCTACATTAGCTAAATATTTAACTTCCAAACTAACGTTTAAAATCTCTCCTTTATCACCATTTTCATATAGATTAGGAGCACGCATAATTGGGCTTTTAAAAGCAGCATTTCCTTTTCCGCCTTTTCCGCCAAAACACAAAATAAAACTCTGTTTATCATGAACAAAATCCACCAATACACTATTATTTTCTAAGTTTTTAACTGTTGTTCCTATTGGCACTTTAATTAAAAGATCTGAACCATTTTTACCATGTGCTAAATCTGGTTTACCATTTTGTCCATCTTCTGCAAACAGGTGTTTTTTATTCTTCAAGAAAAAAAGTGAATCGCAGTTATGATCAGCTTGCAAAATAACATTACCACCATTACCACCATTACCACCACCAGGACCACCTTTATCATAATGTGCTTCTCTTTTTCATGCTATGATTCCATTACCACCATTTCCAGCAGTAAAGCGACACTCACAATAATCTGTAATAGCCATTATTTTGGTTTCTTTTTCTTTATTTTAAAAACGATTTCTGCAGATTTTTTTCTTTCTAGATCACTTTGAATTTGTTGCAACTTTTGTCGATTTTTAGTTTTAGATTTACCTGTCTTTAAGAGATTTTCAGCAATTATTATTGCATATTTTGATCTGATTAAAAAAAAGTTAGTCATTTTATTCAAAAGAAAAAAACTTAGCATTAATGTTATTAGAACTAAAAAAAATCGAAGTAAGATAATTCAACTATTTCAAGCCATTGGTATTATTCCTGATAAAAAAAGAACTATTAAAGTAAAAGCAGTAGAATAGCAAAAAGGAATTAATTCCCAAATAATGTATTTAGTAAAAGCAAATAAAAAAAAGGCTAAAAAAAGATAAATTAGTAAAGGAACAAATAAAAATCACAACAAAACTAAGTCAAAAATGGGCTCTATTTCCTTACCCATAAATGTTCTGTTTTGTGCTGCAATTAAAAAATTAAAGCCTAGTAAATTGATTTCACCAAAAAGAATTCAAATCAAAAGATAATAAATAAAAACTAAAAAGAAACTAAAACTTCCTATTAGTCAATTAGGGGTTTTAGTTTTTTTATTTGACTTGAAAAAATAATTCAAAACTAATAAATTTGTGCAGTAATTTGAAATTTCACAAAGCGATCGTTTTCATAAAATTGATAACGAAGAAGACCCTTGATAACTCAAAGAATAACTGGTAATCCCAGGTTTTGAATTTCTTTGCAGTTCTTATGATAAAAACTCTCGTTTGGCACTAAAAAACGGCAATATCTCATTAATTCGTCTCTAGAAGCTACTAATAAAGCTTTTTTGTTTGCAATTACAAAACCGGTTTTAAAGCCTTTGAAAGTCTCATTTATTAACTTAATGATATGAAAATTACTACTTAACAAAATCATTTTTTCTTTAGCTAAGACAAAATCTTTGCAAAGCAAATTCAACTGTTCTAATAATGAATTGTTATTTTCTTTATCATCTTTAATATGAATCAGCAAATATTTAAAGGGCTGAATAAATTGCGTTAAAACTTCCTTTAAAGTTTGAATTTGTTGTGAAGTTACCTTAAGCTTAAATTCACTTGCAAGGTTAACCTTTTTAAGATCAACTAAATTAATTTGGTTTAAATTCAAGTTTTTATTAGAAACTTTAAAGTTTTCTTTATGAGTTACTACTATTTGTTTATCTTTGGTTAATTGAATATCAATTCAAATACCATCAAAATCAAAAACTTGGGCTGCTTGAAATGCTAATTTGGTGTTTTCTGGTGCAATAGAACTATAACCGCGATAAGCTATTAAAAACTGTTTTCGCATTACTATTTTTTATCATTACTGCCAAAAACATCCTTAGCATCATCTGCTGAAAATTGACTAAGTCATTCATCTGCGTCAATAGAGTCAATATCATAACCTTCAAGAGCAGGAATATCCTTAGTTATATCTTCATTTAAATTCTCAGTTTCCTCAGACTGGAATACTAATCAGTTACCTTCACTATCAAATTCCCCATCATATCAGTTTCATTCATTGTCTTCATAGTAACCATATTCTTCATTTCCGATTAATTTCTCTCAAAACTTAGGTGCCTCGTTAATTCGTGGTTGACGATTCTTTCATTGTTCATCAACAAGAACTCAGTCTCCAGATTCATCATAGAAACCATATCAAATCCACTCACCTTTATTGTTGTACCTACCATAAACTTCATCACCAATAAGTGGTAAATAATCTCTTTCTCTAGCTCATTTAACAGTTGCATCCTTATTTCATTTTTGATCATCACCAAAGAATCCTGCTCAAACTCATTCTCCATCAGGTTCATAATGACCATAACTATTGTTACCAACTAATAATTCTCAATCAAGTGATTCTTCTTCACTAGCTTCTGGTTGAATTTCATCAGCTTGAGGTTCTTCCAATACTGTTTCAGGTTTTCGTTCTTCAAAGTTAGGTTGAACAACTACTTCAGGTTCACTAGAAACTTGAGGTTCTTGAATAGTTTCAACTGGTGAATCAAATTTAGCTTCTTGAGGAGTTTGTTCAGGTTGAACAGTATCAAAAGTAGCTTCTGGTTGAGATTCTACAGGTTGAATTTCTGGTTGAGTTTGAACTTCTTCAAGGAGAGGTTCAGGTTGTGAATCTTGAACCGATTCAACTGGTGAATCAAATTTAGCTTCTGCAGATGGTTCAAAAACTGCTTCTCCAGGTTGTTGTTCTACTTGAGGTTCAAATTGTGGCTCTGATGGTTTTGATTCAATTTCATAATTTGGTTCATCAAAGTCATAATTAGGTTCATCTACATCATATTGAGGTTCTGATGGTTGTAGATCTGAATCATAACTAGGTTGATCAAAATCATAGTTAGGTTCATCAAAGTCATAATTAGGTTCATCAAAACTAGCTTCTGATTCAACATGTTGTTGAGTTGGTTCACTACTAAATTCAGGTTGTTCAACAGTTTCAACTGGTGAATCAAATTTAGCTTCTTGAGGAGTTTGTTCAGGTTGAACAGTATCAAAGGTAGCTTCTGGTTGAGATTCTACAGGTTGAATTTCTGGTTGAGTTTGAACTTCTTCAAGGACAGGTTCAGGTTGTGAATCTTGAACCGATTCAACTGGTGAATCAAATTTAGCTTCTGCAGATGGTTCAAAAACTGCTTCTCCAGGTTGTTGTTCTACTTGAGGTTCAGAAATAACTTTTTGTTGATTTTCAACATCATCAAACTTAACTTCAGTAGTTTTTTCAGGTTGAACATCAAAAACTGCTTCAGGTTCTCCAACAGTATCAGTAGTTGTTTGATCAACTACTTCAGCTTCACTAGAAACTTGAGGTTCTTCCAATCCCTCAGTTTGAGTTTGATTTTTATCAAAAACTGCTTCATGTTTAACAGTATCAAAGCTAGCTTCAGTTATTAATTGATCAACTGGTTCAGATTTAGGTTCCTCTTCTAATATTTTTTCAGTCTGTGTTTCTAATTGAGGTTTTTCAAAAACTGCTTCTGATTCAGCTTCAGATACATTATCAAAAGTAGCTTCAGATTTTAATTCTTCTGTTGATAATGGTTCAGAGGAGGTTTCCTGTTGAAGTTCTTTAGTTTCATCAAAAGTAATTTCAGCTTCTGTTTCTTTAGGTTGAACTTCATTATTTTCAACATTATCAAAGTTAGCTTCCTCTAGTTTTAAATCTTCTAACTTAGTTCCATCAAAGATTTGTTCAACTTCAGCAGTAACAATTTCTGGATGATTTTGATCTAATGCAGGTTCAGATGGTTGATCTTCAGAGCTAGGTTCTAATTGGGTTTCAATTGTTTCTGGTTCAAAAGCAGTAACTTCAGTAGGTGTAACAACTGTTTCTTCAGACTGATTTTCTAATTGTTGATGATCAAAAACTGCTTCAGTTTTTTCTTCTAATTTAATTTCATCAGAGATTTGTTCAGCATGAAATTCAGCTTGCGATGATTCTTGGGGAATTTCGACTGGTGAATCAAATTTAGCTTCTTGAGGAGTTTGTTCAGGTTGAACATCTGGTTGAAAATGATCATCAAAAACAACTTCAGTAGTAGCTTCAGGCTGTAGTTCTTGAGTTTTAATTTCATCAAAAACTGCTTCTGGTTGAACAGTATCAAAAGTAGCTTCAACTTGTGATGATTCTTGAGGAACTTCAACAGTTGAATCTAATTTAATTTCTTTGAAAGTAGGTTGGAGTTCTGAATCAGAACTCTCTTTTTCGTCTGGTTTTGAATCAAATAAAGCATTTGATTCAATGATTTCAGTTAAATCAAGCGGTAGAGGAGTGAATAAGTTATTTTCATCTTGATGTTCAAATAATTTTGTTTCTTGTTCAACTGTGGGTACATTTGATTCAGAAGTCTCAACCTCTTGAGTTTGACTAATGAATTCAAGCGTATCTTTTTGTTCAGATGAAAATTCATTAGGAGTTTCAGCACTTTCAGTGAAACTGTCTTCAACTATTTGATATGTTGGTAATACGAACTCACTATCAGTTTCTAGTTGTGTTGTTGGTTGTTCTTGAACTTCTTTTTCAGAAACATCTAAATTAATAAATTCATTACCAATTTCTTCATGATTTAATTCAACAGATGTAGTTTTAGTTTCTAATGATTTATCAACATCATTTACAGAATCTAATTCAAGTGATAGGTCAGGTTGAATGAAAGGTGGTTCACTTTCTACAACTATTGTTGTTTTTTCATCAAATAATGATTTTGGTTCAGTTTCAAGGAAATCTACTTTATATTCCAATCCTTCTTGAGGTTTTGGATCATTATTAATAAAAGTTATTTCATCAACTAGTTCACTTTTGGGAAGTTCACTTGAAACCTTAACTTCTGTTTCTGTTGAAAAAGGAGCATTAACATCAACATATTCATTTGTTAAGAGTACCTCATTAACAAGTTTTTCACTAAATAAAGCAGTTAAATCAGTATTAACACTTTCATCACTGTTTGTTTCTTTTATCTTTTCATCTGAAACAACAGGTTCGCTAAATTCTTGTTGAAATTCATTAACAGAATAAGTAGGTTCAAATTGTTGTTCTGAAACTGTTTCATTTATTTGAGAATCAATATTATTAACAACTTCATCTCTAAAAAGGGATTCATTAATGAAATCATTATTAGCATCTAAAATAATTTCATCTACTTGTGATTTTTCTTCTACACTTTTTTGTGTTTCATCAGTAAAAGAACCGAATTCTTTTCAAACTGAATCAATATCATCAGAAATATTAGATAAATCTGCTTTAGCACTATCTTTTATTTCTTTAGAATAATCTTGACTTAAATGTTCAACATGTTTAGCAATTTCATCATGTTGTTGGTCGTCTTTAATAATAGAATCTAAGCCTTTAAGATCATCTTCGTAAACAAAAACGGTCTCAACTTCTGGAACATTTCCTGCTTGAGTTTGATTGGAATCTAAGCCCTTAAGATCATCTTCGTAAACAAAAACAGTCTCAACTTCTGGAATAGTAGTTTCAGGTTCACAAGCTGCTTCAGGTTCAATTTCAACAGGAGCCTCAACTTCAGATTCAACCTTAACTTCCTCTTTAACGATTTCAATTAAAGGGATGGTTTCATTAGTTTCTTTAACTGGATTTAAGAATTCAAATTTTTCTTTTTCAAAATGTAATTTAGTTACTGGATTACGGAAGATAACTTCATTTCTTCTTGGTTTAACTTCTTCAATTACCGGCTGCTCTTCACTTGAATTTTCAAGTAATAGTTCGTTTTCTAGAGAAGAAGCTAAGCTCTTGGTATTAAATACTGTAACAACAATGTCATTTTCCTGTTCTCAGTATGGTTGTTCAGAAATAGTCTTTTTCTCTATTTCATCAACTAAGCTATCAGTATGACCAAGTGCTTCTTCAGTAAAGCGAACAGGATCAGGGATCCAATTTAGTTTCTTGTCAAAAAATCCTTTTCAGATCCATGTATTATTTTGAACAAAACCATAGTTAGGGTTGCCTACAAGTGGTCTTCAAAAATCAATATCAGCTGGTCTTTGTTTAATGAAAGCTGCATGTTCTTGAGGAACTTCAACTGTTTCAATTACCTTAAAGTAGTTTCATCTTTGTAATTGGTCAAAATAACCTAGTCAAACTCAAGTATGATTTTTTCAAAAACCATATTTTCTATCACCAACAAAGATATATCAGAACGCTTGTGAATCTTCTGGATTTAATTTTTTTTCTCTAATAGTTGTTGTAAAACTATCTTTTTTTGTTTCTAGAACTTTGGTTTCTGGTTGATTGTTTAATTCAACCAACTTATTTTCATTAATGGTTGGATAACTGCTTGTTTGATTTGGAACTGTATTAACAACAGTTTTTTGATTAAGTTCTCTTCTACTTAAGATATCTGTTTCAGGTGGAACAATAAAAACACCGCGCTTGGTTTCATCAAAAAAATCTATAGGTGATTTGCTCTTTGATTTAACTGTTTCCTTTTTCTTACTATTAAAAGACTTTGTTTTCTTGAGAATGTTTTTTTTGATTTCACCTAAAAAAGGTTGATCAAAAAGATTTTCAACTTTATCTTGTTCTTTTTTTGGTTTAGTAACACTCTTCTTGTTAGCTGATTCTAAATACTTTTTGGTTTTTGATTTAGGGGTGGTGTTTTTGTTTTTATTCTTTGTTGTTTTTGGCATTAATAAAAATACTTAGCACTAGTGACTAAAGTTATCTGACTCACTAAATTGTAATTTTTAATATCAAGATAACAAAAGTTAGCTATATATGCTAAAAAATAAATAGATTTTAATTACTATTTATATTAATTTATTTAATGTAGATTTAATAGTGTTTCAGCTTCTTTTTGCAAAAGAAAAATAGTTATAAAATCAAAAATTAATCACTTTAATTTCAAAAAAATTTGACAGCTAAAGCTTTACATTTTATTAACAACAGAACAAATAATTTTTAGCTTTTAAAAATTTATTTAGAAAGAAAACTATAAACAGGCAATTTTTGTTTTTCTGTTTTTACAAAAATATCAATAAAAATATCACAGTCAAAATGATTTAATAGTTTTTTGCGAGTTGCTATCCCAATTGCTTTGATCATTTCTGCATTTTTTCCAATGATAATCTTTTTTTGGCTTAATTTTGGAACACTAATTACTAGGTGAATTTTTAACAAGTTTTTTTCTTTATTGAAACTCTTTTCAATAATTTCAATTCTTGCTATATGGGGAATTTCGTTTTTGCAATAAAAAATTATTTGTTCACGTAATCCTTCAAGAATCTTAAAGTCATCGTTGTTTGCATCAATAAAATTGATATCTTTACGAAAGATATTATACCTAAGTTCAACTTGTTTAAAAATTGATCAAAAGAGGTTTTTATCAAACTTAAGCAAGTTTATTTCAATTGTTTTTTGTGGTTTAAACTCTTCTAAAATAATTGCTTTATTAACTTCACTTAAACTTTTTTGATGAAATTTATTAATTAAAAAAATTCTTGTTAAATTTTGATAGCGCTTTAATTGTTGTAATTGAGTTTTTAAAAATTCTATCTTGTTATTCTGATCACTTCTAACAACTAAAAGTAATACATCAATTCCACTTAATGCTTTGCGAATTTCTTTAGTTATTAATTCATAATTTGAATGTTTTTTCTCAGTAAAACCAGGGACATCAATAAAAACAATATTTTTATTAGCTTGGTTAATTACCTCAGTGGAAATAGAAAGAAGCGTTGTGTTATTCATGGATGATACCATCAGACTATCATCGTTATGTAAAAAATTAATTAGCGTTGATTTTCCTGCATTAGTAGGTCCTAAAACACCAACTTTTAAAACTTTCATACTGATAAGATCTCTTCATGAATTGCATCTTGAAAAAACATAGTAACGCTTTCAAATGCTTCACTTTCTTCATGATTAAATTCAAAGAGGTGTAAAATGCCGTGTATTAAGCATCTAGTTAAAAGAAATCAATTGTTACAACCAATCTCTTTAGCTTTTTTAAAGATGTATTTAGGACACAAAAAAATTTCGCCGATTGCTAGTGAAAAACCGGTTTCAGTTTCGTTATAGCACAAACTAATTACATCAGTACAACCTCTACGTTTTAAAAACTGTTTGTTCAGTTTTTTCATTTTTGAACAGGAAACAATTAAAAGCGCAAATTCTGGGTCAAACGATAGGTTTAAACTGCTTTTAATAATTTGGAAACAAAGTTCGACTCCTGCTTGGTAATTTTTACCAAAAAAGCGCTTAAAAAGGCGGCTTGAATTAATGCTAAAAGATGACTTCAAACAAATCTTTTGATGGTAACATGATAGTAATATTATATCAGCCCTGTTCTAGAGTAACACTTAAATCTACCTTTACTAGATTTTTGTTCAATTCTGATGAAATTTCTGATGTAGAAATTTTCTTTTTGTAAAGTCTAAAAGCTTTTTTTGCTGATTTTTCTGTTGTTTCTGCTTGAAAATTAGTCCATGAAACGTTGTTAAAAAGATTTTCATCTTTTTCATTTTTAAACATTAAAAAATTTTGTTGTTGCGTAGTTCAAAGATTTACATTAAGATATTGTTTTACCTTTACTGAAAACAAGATAGCAACTGTTGTTAAAAGCAAAATAATAAAAGCAATTGTTATTCCTAAAATTTTCTGCTTCATAATTTAACTATTTCTTAAGTAATTAGTTAGGTTAATCTTGTTTTGAGCTTCACTTGCAAAACTCAGATCATGCTCAACTAAGACTACAAAATTATTTAAAGTAAGTGGTTTTACTAATAGCTGATAAACACGGTTTTTAATTTCAGGTGCTATTGCATTCATGCATTCATCAAGTAAGATCACCTTATTCTTAATGTTGCTAAGTAAGAATAGTTGTAAAATTTGTTTTTGTCCTGAACTTAACTTTGTTTGATTTTGAACACCTGCATCAAAAAGTAACTGATAGATATGTGGATTCTGATTATTAAATAAAGCCTCACTAAAGCCAAAATCATTTGCTTCTGTTTGCATTAAATTTTGACCCTTTAGATAATAAACGTTTTCAAAAAGCTGTTCTTTTGAACATCTTTTTAAATCGACGTTATTAAATTTAATATTGCCCGTATATTCAAAACCTCTACCAGTTAATATTTTTAAAAAAGTAGATTTACCACTACCATTTTGTCCAAAAATAACTGTTTCATTTTTGATTTTTAAACTAAGGTTAGCTAAATCAACGTGTTGATTAAGTGTAACTGATAAATTTTCTAGACTAATTTCATCAGGACACTGTCAATTTACTTTAATACCCTCATCCTTTTTGGTTTCTATAAACAAGTTAACTAATTTCTCACGACAATAGTGATAAATGTTTATTGCAGCACCAAATTGAACAATTCTTGTAGCATAAGTTGAAAAAAGTGATTGGATACCAAAAACATAGAATAAAAAGCTCAATTGATAACGCTGTTCAATAATACCAATCACCCCCAAACCTAATATAGCAAAATCAAAACCTTGTTGGAAGAAGCTTTTAATGTTTTCTATAGTTAGACGATTAATTTCCTTCTGGTTGTTAATGTTTTGATTTTGTAAAAGTGCTTTACGAAAATTCAACATTAAGAAATTAAAGCGCTTTTTATTTTGTTCTTCACGCAAATTTTCATCTAGCTGTAAACTAATTTTGTTTTGCAATTCAACATAAGGAATTTCCTTCTTTGTAATTTTTTTAGTAAAAAAGAAGTCATAACAAAATAAGCCAGCATTGACTACTATTTGTGCAATGGCAATCAATAAAAATTCTAATTGATTAATTCCTATTAAAACACCGATAATTAGTGCAACAACACAACTAATAATTAAATTGGGAATATAAAAGTTAAAAAAGGAAAGAACTTCTTTTAAATAAAATTGTCGTTCTATTAATTGATTTGGTGATTTATTACTAAAGTAAACAAAGCTTTTTTGTTGCAAACTTTGAATAATTCAACCCAAATATCCACGGTATTGTTTTCAAAATAAAAAATTCCTAATTAGTTGCAAAATAACTTGCAAAAGCAAGTTTAATCCCTTTAGACATGAAAAATAAACTACCAAAACAACTAAATTAACTGCAGTTCCAAAATCAACAGTATTAGTTATTATGGTACGCGATGCTGTTGCTAATAATGTAGAGATACCAATAATAATCAGTTCAATAAAAACATAAAAAGTGACTAAATTAAAATCAAAAAAGTTACTGAAAAAATTACTTTTATTTACTGGTGGAATCTCTTTAAATGCTTTTGCAACAGTTGCTGCATAACCCGTTCAGAGTTTTTCTAGCTTTTCATCAGTTAAAAGGTATTTTCCTTTTGCAGGATCATATACCTCTCAACTATTTTCATGTTTGTTTTTAACTATGACAAAGTGATCTTTAAAATGAACTATTATGAATTTGCTATCAAGTTCTTTTAGTTCTTGAAATGTTAATTGATAACTGTTGATTTCAAGACCAAACTTTTTGCCATAACTTTCCATTTCAAATAAGCTTAAGCCATTTGGTGGTAAGTTAATTTGTTCTAGTAATTCATCATGAACATACTTTTCATCATGGATTGCATTGGCAAGCATACCAATTACGCAAATTCCACACTCATTCTGTTGTTCTTGATAAATGATTTTCATCGCCTTTGTTTTGTCTTATTAATAGCAATGAAAAGTGAAAAATGACAAATTTGTAAGCTGTTACAAACACTACAAACTGTTTTATTAGTTAAAAATAAAGTTACTTATTATTTATTTGCAAGCTGACTAGCACGTTCGTACAAGGTTCTCACTAAAACACCTTGTCCAAGGTTCTCAATGGAAGCAGTTGATGCAATATCACAATGGATCAAAGATACACCTTCTCTAAATTCTGCAAGGAAACAAGCTGCTCTTGAAGATCCAGCACCTCTTGCACTAGTAGAATTTTGCAAATCAGCAAGTTTTGTTAGCTGTAAAGGTTTTAAATAATCAGGGTGCATAGGTAATCTTCATACAGGTTCACCTGCACTACATGCTGCTTTTTTAAAAGATTCTCACTGGTGATCACAAGTACTGAAAATACCTGTATAGGTAGTACTCAATATGTATGACATTAAACCAGTAAGGGTTGCTACATCAATAATATGTGTAGCAGCTAAATCCTTAGCAGCATATGTAATAGCATCAGCTAAAACCAATCTTCCTTCAGCATCAGTGTTATCTATTTCAACACTTTTACCATTGTATGCTATCTTAATGTCATCAGGACGTTGCGCCTTAGCACCAGGAAGATTTTCAGTAAGAGCTGCTACTGCAACAACATTGGTTTTAACCTTGTTTTTAGCTAATGCCAAAACAGTAGAACATACTATAGCCGCACCACTCATGTCATATTTCATGCCACGCATATAATCACCTGTTTTAATGTTCATTCCGCCTGAATCATAAGTAATTCCTTTCCCTACAAAAGCAAGTTTTTCTTTGGAATTTTTATTAGCTTGATAACTAATAACAAGTAAACGTGCTTCTCTTTCAGAGCCTTGATTAACCCCTAAAAGTAAACCCATTTTTTTCTTAATTAGATCTGATTGTTTAAGAACTTTTATTTTTACAGGCAATTTACTTGCAGCCTTTTCAAAATGTTTAACAAATACTTCTGAATAAAGTAGATCTGAAGGAGTGTCTTGTAATTCTCTTGCTAGGTTAACATATTCGCCTACTGTTTCATATTCTTTAACTAAGTTGTGATATTCAACAGCACATTGAACAGCAACTTCAACATTTTTTTCAGGTTTGGTTTTCATTGTGAAAGGAGTAGTTTCACAAAAAGTAACACTTGTAATAACAGTTTTTATCGCAGTATGAAAACAACCACTATTTTCATTTTTCTTATAAAGTTCTATAAGACTGTCAAGATTAATGTTTAATTTGGTTTTCTTTCTTTTAAGAAATTGAACTAAAGCACGGTTGAAAGCAGGAAAATCAGTTGGTAAAACAACACCAAATTCAACATTAGGATTATGTGCAGCTTCTTCTTTTACACCATATGTTTTTGAACTCACAAAAACAACTGTGTTGCTATCATCACTAAAAGGTTTATTTATTCTCATTCTATATCTCTATTTATTATTCTGAAAAGGAGTTATCTTTTCTCTCTTTAACATCATACACAGCAACATTAGTAGTAATTAATGAACTAGCTACAGAAGCAGCTTTTTCAAGTGCAGTTTTAGTTACTTTGGTGGGATCAATGATTCCATTTGCAATCATATCAACCTTCTTTTTAGTCTCAGCATCAAAGCCAACACCAGTTTTTTCATTTTTCAATTCACTGAGAATTTTAACTGGGTCAACTCCTGAGTTTTGAATAATTTGACGCGCTGGTGCTTCTAGAGACTTTTGCACAATTTCAAAACCAAGTAGGATTTCTTTAATGTTTTCAACACTAGTTTCATTTTCATATCGTTCTTTTAGTTTACTGTTAGTTAAAACACAAGAAGCATTTAATAAACCAACACCACCTCCAGCGATAATCCCTTCTTCAACTGCAGCTTTGGTGGAATTTAAAGCGTCTTCGATTCTGAGTTTTAATTCTTTTTGTGCGAGTTCAGTTGCACCACCAACACGGATAACAGCAACACCTTGACTTAAATAAGCAATTCTTTCTTTAATTAAATCAGAATCATACTTGTCAGTGGTTTGTTTTAATCTTCCGTTTAGAAGTTCAACATGCTTTTTGATTTTATCCTTATTGCCTTTACCACCAATAACAGTAGTTTTTTCTTTAGCTATTTGAACCTTTCTAGCATCACCTAAATTATCAACAGTAACATCTTTAAAACCACTATTAATTTCGTTATTATATGCTAAGGTTCCACTACTAATTGCTAAATCTTCTAAAGCTGCTTTTTGACGTTCACCATATTCATTACATTTAACAGCAACAACATTAATGGTGCCCCTGAGTTTATTAACTGCTAAAGTAGTAACAACTTCTTCTGCAAAGTCAGGTGCAACAATTAATAATGGATTACCATTTTCAACACTACCTTCTAAAAGCGGAAGAATTTCTTTAATTGTGTTAATTTTTAAAGAGCTTACTAAGATTTTAGGTTGTTCTAAAACAACTTCCATTTTTTCTTGATCACTAACCATATAAGGTGATGCATATGTTCCTTTAAATTCAATTCCTTCAGTGGTTTCTAATGTTGTATTAATGGTTTTTGCATCATCAGTTGTTATCACGCCATTTTTACCAACTAAAGCCATTGCTTGAGCGATCAGTTTACCAATTTCTTTAGAACCTGAAGAGATAGCTGCAACTTGTTCTATCTCTTCGTTAGTATTAATTTTTTTAGAGTACTTTTCAAGTTCTTTAATAATAAGTAAGCTTGCATCTTCAATACCCCTGCGGATGTTAACAGGATTAGCACCTTTATTGATAATTTCAATACCACGGTTTGTCATTTCTTGTGCTAATATGGTAGCTGTTGTTGTACCATCCCCAGCAATGTCATTAGTTGACACTGCAGCAACTGAAATAACCTTAGCACCAATATTTTCAACTGGATCACTAAGTTCTATTTCTTTTGCGATTGTAACCCCATCGTTAGTAATTAATGGGTTTGCAAATTTTCTCTCTAAAATAACATTTTGGCCTTTAGGACCTACTGTTACTTTAACAGCATTTGCTATCTTATTAATACCCTGCAACAAGCGGGTTCTCGCATCTTTACCAAAGATTAATTCCTTTGCCATAATTGTTTAATTTTATCTTTTTCTTTGCTTACCACTTTCTGGTTTTTCAAAGGCAAGTACATCCTCAAATCCAATAATTTTGTACTTGTTTCCCTCATTCTCAAAAGAGATACCACTATACTCCTTAAAGTAAATAATATCACCAACACCAAAAGCATATTTTGGTTTTTCTGTTTTGCCATATGCAGGACCAGCACCAAGAGCAATTACAATCCCTTTATTAGCATTAGCATCGCTTTTATCATTACTTGCCAATGAGGTAATAATCCCTTTTTTTGAGACTTCTTCTTTGTTTGATTCCACAAGTGAAACCAAGACGTTGTCATGAATTGGCGTTATGTTCATAATAAAAATATTTTAATAATTAAAAACTAATTTAAAAGAAAGTAAAAGTTATCTTAAATTTATCTGATATTAGCGCTAAACATTAATTAATATTTAGTGAGATATTGTTAATTTTTAAATACAAATTAATAAGCTAAACCCTTATAGAGCGGAAAGCGTTTTAAGAGATTTAAAACAGCTGTTTTTGTTTGACTAATTACCTTTTGATTACCATTACTTTTAATAACCTTATCAATCAAACTGGCAACAAAAATAAAGTCATTAGTTTTAAAACCTCTGGTTGTCATTGCAGGAGTTCCAAGTCTAATACCTGAAGGACTAAAAGCAGATTTTGTTTCAAAAGGGATTGTATTCATATTCAAAACAATGTTAGCTTTTTGTAACCACAACGCAACATCTTTACCATTACCAACCACTAATGAAAATAAGTGGGTTTCAGTACCTTTTGACACAACACGATAACCCTGCTTTAAAAATCAATTTGCCATTGCTAAAGCATTATCTTTAACTTGTTGCATATACTGCTTAAACTTTGGATTCAAAGCTTCTTTAAAACAAACATATTTAGCTGCTATCACATGTTGTAAAGGTCCACCCTGACATCCAGGAAATACTCCACTATCAAGCTTTTTGATAATTGCTTGGTTGTTAGACATAATGATACCCCCCCTAGGACCACGCAAAGTTTTATGAGTTGTTGAAGTGACAACATCCACAAAAGGCAAAGGGTTTTGGTGCAAACCTGCAGCGATGAAACCAGCAATATGGGCAATATCAGCTAAAAGATACGCATTAACTTGTTTTGCAATTGCACTAAATTTTTTAAAGTCAACAGTCCTAGAATAGTTAGAAAAACCACAAATAATTAACTTTGGTTTGTGTTCGAGAGCAATTTGAAGAATTGCATCATAATCAAGAGTTTCTGTTTCAAAATCTAACGAATAAGTTACTGCTTGATATTGCTTACCTGAAAAATTAACGGGGCTACCATGGGTTAAATGACCACCACAATTAAGATCTAATCCTAAGATAGTATCTCCTGGTTTTAACAATGCTAAGTAAACTGCATAGTTAGCAGATGATCCAGAATGAGGTTGGACATTAGCCCATTGTGCTCCAAATAAAGTTTTGCAACTTTCAATGGCTAAGTTTTCAGATTCATCAACAACTTCACAGCCTTGATAAAAACGTTTACTGGGATAGCCTTCTGCATATTTATTTGTTAATACTGAACCAGTTACAGCTAATATGTCTTGGCTAACGTAATTTTCTGAAGCAATTAAACAAATGTTTTCTCTTTGACGTTGTAACTCTTTATTAAGTAAAAGTCTTACCTTTGAAAACATTCAACTTAATTAACGTAATAAAAACGGTGTTTTTTGATTGTTCTTATCAACATATTTAAATTCTTCCTTTTCACTACTTTTAATTTGGTCGTACAAGTGGGTATTGTGCTTTTTAGCAAATTGTGCATAGAAAGATTTTGTGTTACTGTCACCAAAAATTAAATCATAGTGCTGAAATTTATCCCTATTATTAGTAGTTCTGGTTTTATTTTTTTCACTTTCACGTTTAGAAGTTCTTAAAAGTTGAGACATACCAATGTTATCTTTATGTGTTTTGGAATTCTTATATACCTCTAAAACACCAAAATAAATACTGTTAATTTTTTGGTTGTTGTTAAATATAGCACTTCCAGAAGAACCACCAGGGAGATTGGTATCATCAAGCATTAAACCATATCCATACTGTTGGTACTCTTTGTCATGATATTTAAGTTTAAAGTTTTTGAAGTTTTGAAATGTAACAATCCCTTTTTCGTGTTTAATAACTTTATCAACATGACTGTCTTGGGTTTTTTTGGAAAATATTTCACTACCTATTTGACCATCTTTTCTGGCATTTTTTGTAATTACAGGGATCTCTTTAGCAGTTGAAACTAAATATGTGTTTTTACTCCATAACTGACTTTTTTGATTAAAGTTATGAGTTCTAGCAAACTCTTCTTTTTGTTCTAATAAGCGGTTTTGATCATAACCTCTTTCAAGTACAGGATAACCCAAAAGATAGTGGCTATGGTTTCAATGTTGTTCTAAATCTTTGGTTTCAAATATATTAGTGCTATCACCCAAACTTTTATAAGTATTAATTGCTGGCTTAATGAATTCATTGAAGATTTGTCAATCACGAAGATTTTCTAAATTAAGTTCCAGTTCTATAACAGCAAAGTCTGCATAAACAGGCTTAATACTGTTAACACCTTTCAAGAAATTAGTTGCGGTATACGCAGTTTTAGGAATATTTGATGTTTGAATAGAAAGCAGTGAATCATTTACCTTTCTTTGTTCTAATTTTTCTTCTTGATAGAGTTTTGTAATATCTGTTTTGTTAGTGTATTTACCAATTGAAAAATAAACAGTTGATTCATATTCATTAAACTCCCTTTGATCATCTGTTTTGCTGTAAGGTCAATGATCACCGATATTTCTCAACCCATCAGCAACATGCAAATTGGTTGCAATGTAAGCGAAAAAAGAACCTTGCTTTTGGGTTGTGTTTTCATCACCTTTTCAGTCAATTAATCAACCAGTGCCATAAGAGTCATTACTAAAGCTAGTGAAATTTAAAGTAAAAGTTAAATCATATCCTTTTCTGTATATATCACTTTCTTCTGGGATAAAACTTGTATTAAATTTAAAGTTTCTGTTGTAAACCTTCTGTTCTACCTTAGGTTGCTGATTTACTTCTGTTCCTTGATCAGATTGTTCATCTTTAAAAGGAGTAGCGTTGTTATCTGTTGTGCTGTCGTTTTTTTCTTCTATAGGAACAGGAACAGGTGAAACAGCAGAACAAGAAGCTAAAAGTGCTTGTAATGAAATTAGTGAAAAACCTAAACTTTTTAGTTTAAACCACATATCAATCTTTAACATTTTAATACAAAAATATTTCAAAACCTTTAATTAATGAAGTTAAGAAGCACTTGTTAAACTTAGGCTTTAGCTTCAAAAATAATTGAGTTCATCTTTTCACTGATAAATTTAATTATTTTTATTCTGCTTAGTTTTAGATGCAATTAAAAAGAAGAAGCTAATGAAAAAACTAATGAAAGCAAATGCAACCATCAAAAAAGTTAAAAATGAAAATAGAACTACTATTGACTCAGGTAAACTAACTAAATTAAAACCAAAAAAATTAATCCCGTTAGAATTTGCATTGGCTTGATAACTACTATCTAAAGCTAGAAAGCCAACTACAAAGCTACCAATTAGAAGAATTAAACCAAAAATAAATCAAAAAACACTATTCAGTTTCTTTTTCATATCGAATAATCTTATCTATCCGTCTTTGGTGTCTACCACCTTCAAAATTAGCTTTGAGAAAATCATCCACTATTTTAATGTTTTCACTGTCAGTTACAAAACGACTGGAAAGACATAAAACATTGGCATTATCATGTTGTCTAGCTAAAGCTGCTGTTTTCTCACTAACAACCAAAGCCGCTAATACTCCTTTTACTTTATTTGCTGCCATACAAACCCCAACACCAGTACCGCAAATTAGTATCCCAAGATCTTTATCAGAATTTTTCTTGACCTTATCAGCTACCAAAAAAGCAAAGTCAGGATAATCATCATTAGCATCAAAATAATTAGGGCCAAGATCAACTACATTAAACTGCTTAGTCTTTAGGTGTTCACTAATAATTTTTTTAAGAGTTAAACCGGTATGATCAGAAGCAATAAAGATATTAAAACTCATTTAATTCAGTTCCAGATAGTCTTGTTTTGTATTGGTTTTAATTTTAGTTAAAAGATTAATTAATCCTTCTAATGTATCAGGATAGTTTTGTCGATTGTATAGTTTTGTTAACTGTTCTAATGATCTATCGATATGACTACTCTTTTGACGATATTTATTTGCAAAAAGAAAAGCTTGTTTGCACATTAGCCTTAAGTTAACTAAACTAACAACATCACAAATAACTTCAGTCAATTGAATTTGCAATAAATCTATCTTTTCACTAAACAAATTAAAAGTACCTAAATAGTTATTATTAGCTTCAGTGAAGATGTTATCAAGTTCTAATTTCGATTTATTAATTACTTGCAATGTTTTAGCAGGAACCTTTAAATCTTGATCGCTAATTAAATTTTCAATCTGAAAAAATTTAAATCGGAAATCATCTAAAGTATAGACAAAAAAGCGATAGTCATCAAACTTATTAACTGCTAAATTAAGTAAATCAGTTAGTGAATTTTTCAGTTTTTCTAAAGCTTGATTTGTTTGACTCATCAAGTAAAACAGTTTTTCATAATTGATTTGATTCTGAGCTAAACTTTGATGGTTTAAGTTATTAATATTTTTAGTAATTAGATCGCAGTTCTCATTAAGCTCAATAATTAAATCATGCACATCTGTTTCATTTTGGAACACTAATTCAATGGCTTTAATTGTTGTTTTTAAAAGCTCATTTTTCTTTTCATATTGTTGAATTTGATTACGAAAATCATCAATATTTTCAACCACTAAATTAATGCTTTTTTCTTTGGAACTAACTGCTTGAAAAAGTCAACTAATCGCCTCTTGAACTTCATCCATATTCCTTTCGCATAGCATTAAATTTAAGTTATTAAGAAAATTGGTACAATCCTTTAATTTAATGGTAATGTTATTAATCAATTCATGAAGTTTTAAGAGATCTTGACTGTTAATTACTTTATTCTTCATTAATTCCATTTGTTTTACCTTTTGAATTAAAACCTTAAAGTGATGGGTTAAATAACTTAACTTAATATCAAACATATATTGCCTGTTAGCAGTAATAATTGTTTGACTGAGAATGTTATGTAATTTGTTTAAAAAAGCAATTTGCTTTTCTACATCTTTAGCTTGAATACAATTTTCTATCTCTTTAAACAAGAGCGAAATCCTGTTAAGAACATTTAAATAGAAAAGCGAATCATATTTTTCAATTAAAAAATTATTAATAAATTGGTTTAAAAAACAGAAAGCCTGACGATAAAAAACTAAACAATCATAGCTATTGTTGAAATAAACAATTGCGTTCTTAGTTAGATTAATGTATTCTTGTTGTTTTGTATATAGATGTTGAAGATTTTTATTTAAGAGCTTAATATTTCTATTAAATCAGATGAAACGATAAATATTATTTGGTTTACTGTAAACTGTTAGTTGCTCAAAAGCTGAATTGATTTCATTATCAAATTTGATTTGAAACTGTTTTAAAACTTTAATGGATTGTTCTAACGCTTGTTTTTCATTTCTTAGTAATTGAAATGGACTAATCACACAATTGAAATTGCTTAATTTCAAGTTATTATAGAGTTGTTTGGTTTTTTTTAAAAGTAAGTTATTTTGTCTAACAAAAAGACAAACTAATAGATAAGCACCAAAAATTACTAGTAGTAAGAAAGGGAGCAAGATTAGAAAAACCAGCATTTTATTTTTTCTTACTTGAAAGTTTTAATAGTTCAAACATTAAATTTTGTTCAATTTTAACGTTTAGCTTAGCATCCTTGATATGGTGAATTTTTCTTTCAAGTTCTGTTTTTCTTTTTAAGGTTTCATTAATATCAACTTCATCAGCAAAAACAAAATTTTCTGTGAAAATCTTAGCTTCTGTTTTTTTAATAAGCATTAAACCAGCACCAATAATTGCTTCTCTTTTTGTTTGATCAGCAAAAATAATTTTGCACAGATGGGATTGAATAGCAGCAATCAAAGGAGCGCGATTAAAATTTAATCCTATGTAACCTTCAGTAGTTTTAACTTGCGCACTAATAATGGTTTTATCTAGTTTTATGCCACTAGGACTAAGTACCAAAAAGCGCAATAACTTCATAAAACTATTTAGTTTTATCAAACTCTTGATTTAATCTTTTTGCTTTTTCAACAGCCTCTTGAATGGTTCCAACATAAAAGAATGCTTGTTCAGGCAAATGATCATGCTTACCTTCCAAAATTTCTTTAAAAGATTGAACAGTATCATTTAAAGATACATATTTACCTGCAATACCTGAAAACTTTTCAGCAACAAAAAAAGGTTGGGATAAAAAGTTACGTATCCTTCTTGCTCTTTCAACAATAATCTTATCTTCATCAGACAATTCATCAATCCCTAGTATAGCAATGATATCTTGTAATTCTGCAAAACGCTGCAAGATATTTTGCACTCCTAAAGCGACTTTATAATGGTTGATACCAACAACACTAGGATCTAATAAACGACTTGTTGATTCTAAAGGATTAATTGCTGGAAAAATACCTAGTGCTGCAATATTACGATCCAACACTGTTTTAGCATCAAGATGGGTAAATGTTGTTGCAGGTGCTGGGTCTGTTAGATCATCTGCTGGAACATAGATAGCTTGAACAGATGTAATAGAACCTGTTTTGGTAGAAGCAATTCTTTCTTGTAACTTACCCATTTCAATAGCTAAAGTTGGTTGATAGCCAACAGCAGATGGCATTCTACCAAGTAATGCTGAAACCTCACTACCTGCTTGAGTAAAACGAAAAATATTGTCAATGAATAACAGCACATTCTGATTATCATGATCACGAAAATATTCTGCCATTGTTAAAGCAGTTAAAGCAACTCTCATTCTAGCTCCTGGTGGTTCATTCATTTGGCCAAAAACTAAAACTGTTTTATCAATCACCCCACCTTGAATCATTTCATAGTAAAGATCATTACCTTCTCTTGTTCTTTCACCAACTCCAGCAAATACACTTAAACCAGAATGTTCTTTGGCAATGTTATGAATTAATTCTTGCACCAAAACAGTTTTCCCAACACCAGCTCCTCCAAATAAACCAATTTTACCCCCCCTAACGTAAGGAGTTAAAAGATCAATTACTTTTATTCCTGTTTCAAAAATATCAACAGTATTTGGTTGTTCATCAAAAGCAGGTGGGTTACGATGGATTGATAGCTTTGGTTTTTTTGGTAATGGTTCTTTTCCATCAATGGGTTCACCTAAAACATTGAACATCCTTCCCAATACATTTTTGCCAACAGGTACCTCTATTGGATGGTTATAGTTAGTAACTTTAACATTACGTGCTAATCCTTCTGTAGGACCTAATGCAATGCAACGAACAATGTCATCACCTATTAATTGGGTTGCTTCTAAAAAAAGCTCACTTTTTTTTAGTTGTACACTCAAACAATCATAAACTCTAGGTAATTGTTTACTTTCTGAAAAGATAACATCAACTACAGGACCAATGACTTGGTGAACTTTACCATATGTTAGGTTTTCTTTTTTTATCAATTTAATTCATACCTCCTATAACTTCAATAATCTCTTCTGTAATAGAGTTTTGTCTTAGCTTGTTAAATTGTAAAGTGTATTTATCAAGTAAATCTTTAGCATTCTTTGTAGCAGCTTCCATTGCATTTTGTCTAGAAGCTGATTCACATAACTTAGTTTCAACAAGGCCACCATACAGAGCCACATCAAAAAACTGTGGAGTAATTAAATTAATTATCGTGGCTTGATCTGGCTCAAAATCAAGTTGTTGATCAGTTACAACCGGATTTAAAGTTTTAAAAGTTTCAACATCGAAAGGAAAAACTTGAAAGAGCTGAGATTGTTGGATTAATGAGTTTTTAAATTTAGTGTAAACCATACAAATTCGATCAAGTTTAAACTCTTTAAATGCATCCATAATCTGATCAAATATCGTTTGACAATAATCAAAATTAATATCACGATCTTGGATATCAATAAATCCAACAGCAGGATTATATTGACTATTTTTATTTCAAAATGATTGGTTTTTTCTACCTAAAAAAAAGATTTTATCATCAGCTTTAAAATTAGCTTTTAATAACTTATTCATGTTCGAATTATGCTGTCCACAAAGTCCTAAAGAAGAACTCATCATTATCCATAAAGTTTTTTGGTTATCTGGTTTCTTTTTTGGTTCTTTTAAAGAAACAACTACTTGGCCAACAGCTTTATAAAATTCATTAAAAAACAAACTAATTTCTTGAAACTGTTTTTTGAACTTAATAAACTTAGCGCGTGACACCATTTTCATTGCATTAGTTATCTTAATGGTGGATTTTACTGTATTCATTCTGCGCTTAATTTCTTGTATAAAAGCCATTAATTAAGTTCCTCAATACTACCAAATTTGGTAATATCATAATCTGTTAATGTACTGATAAAACGTTTCACAAGCATTTTAAAAGCGGTTTTAGTTTTACTTTCTAAATCCTCAGTAAATTCTTTTTTGTTAGATAACTCTTTAAACAGAGGATGGGAACCATTAAATTCTTCTGTTATCCTTTGTTTAAATTTAGCAATTTCATCAACTGGAATAAACTTAATGAAAGCTTTGTTAATAGCAAATAAAAATAATGCTTCATGGACTTGAGAGTAAGGTTTACCATTTGGTTGTTTAATCATTTCCATTACTCTTTTACCATGCTCTAAAACCTTTTTTGTATTTTCATCAAGATCACTACCAAATTGACTAAAACTATCAAGTTCACTATACTGAGCAAGTTCTAGTTTTAAACTGCCAGTTTGCTGTTTAATCGCTTTTGTTTGTGCTGCACTACCAACCCTTGAAACTGATAAACCAATTTGAATTGCAGGGCGTTGTCCAGCGTTAAATAGACTACTAACCATAAACAGTTGGCCATCAGTAATTGAAATAACATTTGTAGGAATATATGCAGAGATATCACCAGCTTGAGTTTCTATAATTGGTAAAGCTGTAATTGAGCCACCACCATTTTCATCATTTAACTTGCATGCACGTTCCAAAAGTCTTGAATGTAAATAAAAAACATCTCCTGGAAAAGCTTCTCTACCAGGTGGTCTTTTTAACAAGAGTGAAAGAGTTCTGTAAGCAACAGCATGCTTAGAAAGGTCATCAAATACAATCAAAACATCCTTTCCTTTTTTAAGTCAATATTCAGCAATAGTTATTCCTGTAAAAGGACTTAAATAAACCATGGAATCAGAGTCACTAGCTGTAGCACAAACCACTGTAGTGTATTTCATTGAATCATTAACTTCAAGTTGGTGTACAATTTGTGCTACTGATGAATTTTTTTGACCAATTGCTACATAAACACAATAAACATCTTTATCTTTTTGATTAATGATAGTGTCAATCGCAATAGCAGTTTTACCTGTTTGTCTATCACCAACAATTAATTCACGTTGTCCTTTACCTATAGGAAATAAAGCATCAATTGTTAAGATTCCAGTTTCAAGTGGTTGGTTAACACTTTTCCTTTTCATTACACCTGGAGCAATTTTTTCTATTTGATCATATTCAGTAGCTTTAATATCACCTCTACCATCAATTGCTTCACCAAGTGCATTGACGATTCTACCAAGCATAACATCACCAACAGGAGTTTTCATTACACTGTGGGTTCTTTTAGCGGTACTGCCTTCTCGTAACGAAGAATAGTCACCAAAAAGTGCTATTCCGACTGTATTTTGTTCAAGGTTTAATACTATTCCTTGAATATTATTTTCAAATTGAATTAACTCATTTAATAAAGCATTTTCAAGTCCACTAACCTTGGCAATTCCATCAGCAACACTAATGACTTGACCAATTTCACTGTTAAATATTTTTTTGGAATACTTTTTAATTTCAGTTTTGATTAATGCTACGTATTCATTTAGTTTATCTGCCATAACTTCTCAATTAACTTAAATAAAATGGGCCATTATGCGTTTTAATTCATCACGCACATTTTTTTCAAATAAATGGGAACTTGATTCTATCCTAATTCCTGAAATTAAACTGCGATCAATCTCAGTTTTATAAACAACCTTTGTTTTAAAACGTTTTTCCATTATTGCAATAATTTTGTTAAGTTGTTTTGAGCTTAATTCAAAAGCAGTAATTATTTTGATAAATTGAATGTGTTTTTGACTTTCAACATTATCAAAAAAATACTTAATTGCCTGTTCAACTAAAGTAAAGTAACCCTTTAAAATAATTACTTTTAAAAAATCAACAAAAACTTGACAAAAATGATTTTTAAACAACTTATCAACAAGTCTTATTTTATCTGGTTTTGTTAGTGTATAAGAATTAAGTAAGAACGATAATGAACCATCTTTAAAATTACGCATTAATTTCAGAAAAAAATGGCACTCTTCATAAATTTTCTTTACTTGTTTTTGCTCTTCACTTAATTGAAAAAGTGCAGTTCCAAATGCTTGTGCATTAATCATCTTCTGTTTCGTTAGCTTCTAAATCTCTAATAAACTTATCAATAAATTCTCTATCTGATTTTTGATCTATTTTCTTGAGAATTAGTTCTTGTGCAGCCAACATAGCCAATTCCACACTCTCTTTAATAGATTGTTCTTTAAGAGAACGTCTTTCTTTTTCAATTTCCTGACGAGCTTGAAAAATCATTAAGTTAGCTTGGCGATTTGCTGTTTTTTCTATTTCACTTTTTAATTGCAAAGCTTCATAGTTAGCTTGATCAACAATTTCTTTAGAAACTATTAGTGCTTTTTCATGCCTTTGATTAGATTCTTCAAGTAGATTTCTTGCTTGTTTTTCTAATTCATTAGCTTGTTTGATTTGTGCTTCTAGTAAATTTTTACGGTTATTTAAAAACCTTTGAGTTGGTTTTCAAAACAAGAAAATCATCAGTGTTAGTAAGATGAAAAATGCTAGTAAATGAGTAATAAATACCCAAAAGTTAGGAAAAAGTTCATTTATTACTGAACTACTCTTAATTTCTCTAACATTCTCAGTACAAGAAACCAAAAATAAGCTGAGTGTAAAAAAGCTAAAAACTAATAAGCTTCATTTAAAGACAAGTTTTTTTGCCTTTACCATCCTTAAGCTCCTGCTACAAAAATTAAGATAAAGGAAATTAAAAGTCCATAAATTGCTGTAGATTCAGAAACAGCAGAACCAATGAAAATTAGTTTAAAAACCTGTTTTTCAACTTCAGGATTTCTTGCTATTGCCTCAACAGCTTTACCAAAAATATAACCTTGTCCAATCCCTACAGTTGAACCTGCAATCATAGTAACACCAGCACCTATATAAGCACCTAGCTTAGCACTAGCGTTAACATCCTGGGTAGTTTGAGTTTGTTGTAATATAACACCAACTGTAGCTAAAATTTCATTAACATGTTCCATAACTAAATATTTTCTTGAATTACCTTTATGCCTTTAAAGTGTAATTCACTTGCATTATTATTTTCCAAACCTTGATTGCGCATTTTAGCCCAATAATTATAAGTCAACATTACAAAAACATAACCCTGCAATACACCTGCAATTACATCAAAATAGATGTGTAATACTGGGGTTATTAAACCTGCAAAAACTGTTCCTAAGCTAAGTGCTAATGGTTGGTTATTAATACTTGAAAAAATAAAAATTCAAAAGTTATAAAAAAGCGCCAAAATAACTGTGCCCGCTAATATGTTTCCCCATAACCTTAATGAAATAGAAAAAAGCGGTGCAAATCCACTCAATATACTAAAAGGATTTGGAATGAAAGTAGAATACTTTTTTCCTTTAACAGTAATTCCAAAGGCAAACTCTTTAAAAAAATTTCATCTTTGGTATCTAATCCCCATAACAACAATCCCAATAAAAGTTGCAAGTCCTAAAGAAAAAGTAAATGTTAAAGATGATGTTGGTGGTGAAATACCACCAAGCAAGCTAACTAAGTTGCTTGATACTATGTACAGAAGCAACATTAAAAAGTAGGGAGCAAATTTCTTATTTTCCTCTCCTAAAAGATCTGCTGTTGTATCTTGTACCCAAACAAACAACATTTGAAATAAAAGCAAAAAATATGAATTATTTTTTAAAGAATCTGCTTTTTTTAACTTAAGCTTATAAAAAATAAAAAAAGTTAGAAGCAGTACAAAAACAATAAAAATACCAAGAATTTGATCAGTAGGGGCAAATGGTTTTCAACCGCTAATTGGTGAGATATCAAAAATACTTTGATTGGAAATGAAATCTATTTGATTAGTTTCTTTTAAAACTATCTCCCGTGGCGACATGTTTTCTTTTCGATTTAGATATTAAATTGATAAAAAAATATTCTAAAGGTAACCAAACAAATGATAACACTAAATTTAGTATTGGAAAAAACAATGTTGAAATTATTGTTGCAATAGTGTTAAAAATTGACGGAGTGACAACAAAAGAAATAATCACAGGAATTAAATAAATTAAATATCTAGCTGTGAAAAAAAATGCAAAGAATGAAACTGCTTTTTGCTTTTTGACATTTTTCAAACTTGCAAAGAAAGATGCTAATCTTAAAACTGATAGTGAATTTAAAACAGCAAAAGGTAATGGCAACATTCAACCAAATAAAATGTCCAAATTATTGCCTTTTGTTAAAACAACAACTGCTATTAAAATTAGTACAAATAACCAAGCTACAAAAATAATTAAGGTAATAATTTTTGCAACCTTTCTATTGTTTCAATTGAACAAAACTTTTAGATGTTAAAGTTTTTAGGTTTAATGTTTGTAAAGGTATTTCAACCTAAGTATTTTCCTTTATCACCAAGTTCAATTTCTATGTACAACAAACGATTGTATTTAGCTATTCTTTCTGAGCGTGACATTGAACCGGTTTTAATTTGACCAGTTTGGGCAGCAACTGCCAAATCAGCAATAGTTGTATCTTCTGTTTCACCACTGCGATGTGAAATTACTTGACTCCAGTTAGCTTTTTTTGCAACTTCAATTGTTTGAATCGTTTCACTAATAGAACCAATTTGATTTAATTTAATCAATATCGAGTTTGTTGTATTTTGTGCAACACCTTTTTTAGCAAGTTCTGCATTAGTACAGTAAGTGTCATCACCAACAATTTGAATATGGCTACCTATGGTTTTAGTTAATTGGTTCATCCCTTCTCAATCATTTTCACTCAAACCATCTTCTATTGAAATAATTGGATATTTTTTTGTTAATTTTTCTAAGTAAGCAATCATTTCTTTGCTTGTTAAACTCCAATCCTTTGCATTAAGGATATTAGCTTTTATTCCTTTCTTGAAAACATAAAGTTTTTTATCTTCGTCATAAAACTCACTAGCAGCAACATCAATGGCAATAGCAATATCATCTCAAGGCTTATATCCAGCTAATTTAATGGCTTCAACCATGATGTCAAGTGCATCTTCTGCAAGTTTTAAGTTAGGCGCAAATCCACCTTCATCTCCTTTATTTGTGTTTAATCCACGCTTTTTTAAAAGATTTTGTAAAGCATGAAAAGTTTCACTAGCCATTTTTAAAGCTTCATGCATCTTTTTAGCACCTAAAGGCATGATCATGAACTCTTGAAAATCAATATAGTTATCAGCATGAGCACCACCATTAATTACATTTAACATTGGCACAGGTAAAACAAAATTTGTTGTATTTAATCCAATTAATTTATTTGAAATGTATTGAAATAATGAGCTGTTTTGTGCTTTTGCTGCTGCTTTTGATACTGCAAGTGAAACAGATAATATAGCATTTGCTCCTAATTTTGCTTTGTTGGGAGTATTGTCTAGTTTAATCATTGCTTGATCCACTGTTAATTGATCAAATGCATTTAAGCCAATAAGCTTAGGGGCAATAACTTTATTAACGTTATCAACGGCTTCGTTAACGCCTTTACCAAAATAATTTTTTGGATCATTATCACGTAATTCAATTGCTTCTTTCTCACCTGTAGAAGCACCTGATGGAACCATCGCTTCACCTACATGACCAGATGCCAATTTAACAACACAAGCTACTGTTGGAACACCCCGAGAATCAAAAACTTGATAAGCAAAAATATCGGTTATTTTTGAATTGATGTTTAGATTTGAACTTCCCATATTAAATAGAAAAATATTGTTAATAAAATTATTATATGTTTTAAGATTTCTATTAATTCAAGTAATATGAAAGAAATTTATTTTGGTGGTGGTTGTTTTTGAGGAATAGAAAAATATTTTCAACTTATTAAGGGTGTTAAAAAAACATCTGTTGGTTATCTCAACTCTAGGATTAGAAATCCTAGTTATGAGCAGGTTTGTTCTGGTTATACTAATGCTGTTGAAGCTGTAAAAGTTGAATACGAAGAAAAAGAAATTTCTCTTTCAGAATTAATTGAAGCACTTTTTGAAGTTATTGATCCAACTATAAGAAATAGACAAGGTAATGATATTGGAACACAATATCGTACTGGTATTTATTGAACTGATAGCAGTGATGAAAAAATAATTAATGATAAGTTCTTAAAACTTCAAAAAAACTACAGTAAACCAATTGTTACAGAAAATAAAAAAGTAGAAAATTATTATCTTGCTGAAGAATACCATCAGGATTATTTAAAAAAGAATCCAAACGGTTATTGCCACATCAAATTTGACTAATTAAATATTTCAGGATTTTTAATAAATAAAAAGGATTTAATGATGTTATAGCAATAATCATTAATCCGTTCAATATGTTTAACAGAAGCTACAAGATCAATTAAGAAAATCCTTTCAGTAACCTCATTTTTATTAATGGTTTCATAGTATTTTGTTAATACAAGGCGATATTGGTGCTCAAATTCAATAATAGTTTTGGTTGCATTTTCAAATTGTAATGTAAGTGGCTTTTCTTTATCTTGTAAACTTTCAAAGGTTTTCTTAAGGTTATTGAGCGCACTTTGATGCAAAGTAACTAGATTATTAAAAATCTTTATATCAAGATGCAAATAATGTTCTATAAACTTAGTTAAATTATTAGCATAATCACAAATGCGTTCCAAGTCACGACTTGACATAATTATTGTGATTGTTAGGCGTAAATGGCTAGCTAATGGAGAATTTTTAGAGATTGTCCAAATTGATTCATTAATTAATTTAAATTCAGACCTATTAGATTGGTCCTCCATTTCATAAATAGTTTTAATCAGTTCTTTGCGTTTTTCTAAATTATCTTCACAAAGTAATTGATTTAATGTTTCATGTGCATTGATTACGTGCTTAAAATACTCAAAAAAAAGCTTTAATAATTTCTTTTCTGAACGCTTTAAAATTTGGTAATTAATGTTTTCCATAGCTAATTTTTCCCACTTATATAACTATTTGTTGCTTTTTGCTTAGGCTTTGTAAATATCTGTTTTGTAGTGCCTTGTTCAATTACTCTTCCATCAGCAAAAAAAATCGTTTCATCAGTTATTCTAATTGTTTGAGCCATAGAGTGAGTAACAATAACAATTGTGAATTTTTCTTTTAGTTGTTGAATTAGAAGTTCAATAGAGTTTGTGGCAATTGAGTCTAAAGCACTGGTAGGTTCATCCATCAAAAGAACATCTGGTTGTAAAGCAATAGCACGCGCAATACACAAGCGTTGTTGTTGTCCACCAGAAAGGGTGTTTGCATTCCTATGTAAATTATCTTTCACTTCATCTCACAATGCTGCTGATATCAATGCCTGTCTTACTATTTCATTGATAGCATTTTTATTGTGAATACCATGTGCTCTTATGCCATAAGCAATGTTTTCAAAAATAGAAAAATTAAAAGGAGTTAATTTTTGAAAAACCATGCCAACACTAGTGCGCAATGTTAAATCATTAATAATTCCTGAATTGATATTCTTACCAAGAAAATATATGTCACCTGTTCAACGTGTGTTTTCATTTAAATCATTTAATTTATTTAAGCACCTAATAAAGGTGGATTTACCGCATCCTGATTTACCTATTAAAGCAGTTATTTTATTGCGTTTAATGTCAAGATTGATATCAAATAATACTTGTTTGTTTTTGTTATATCAGAAGTTGAAATTTCGAATTTCAAATACATTTTTTTCATCAAAATCCTTTTTAATGACATTATCTTTGGTGTTTTTAATCTTTATTAGACGGTTTAAAATTTCAATTTCATTCTTAATACGGGAGATTTCATTTGCATCTGTTTCATTATTTAAACCAGTAATTTTCTTTTTATATTCTTTGATTTGTTGTTCATAAAGCTTTCGGTAATGCTTAATTTTTTCAAGCTTCAATTGAAAATTTTTTCAAAGTGCTTTTATGTTCTTTTCCATAATTTAAAGGACTGAAATTTACTTTTAATTACTAGCCATTTTTGTTTATTTAACAAAAATAAACTCGGGATTAAATAAGAACTGAAAAAGATTAAAAGAATTAAGAAAACAACAGAGACCAATGATGTTTCTAACATAACACTTATTGCATTGCTATTAATAGAAAATAACTGTCCATATATCCTTGTTGTTAGTGTTTGACCTGGCAATGACAAATGAAATAAATTACTAGATGATAACCCTGAAGTGATAAAGAAGGGTGCAGTTTCAGCAATAATTCTGTTGATTGACAAAATTAATGCAACTATTAATCCTTTCAAAGCACTAGGTAAAACTATTTTGAAAATAACTTCACGTTTACTTATACCTAAAGCAAAAGCACTAATTCTTAAATCCCAACTGACATTATTTAGTGCTTGTTGACAAGTTCTTATAAGGAAGAGTAATATAACAACACTAATAGTTAGAATGCCTGCTATTAAACTAGTACCATTAGCTCCTCCAGCACTTAACTGCAAGACTCTTAAAAAGAAAGAAAGTCCAAATAATCCATAAATAATAGATGGCATTGAACTTAGTGAATCAATTACAAAGTTAAAAACATTTTTAACCACTTTTGAATTATTGTACTCGTTAAGTCAAATTGCAATTAAAAGTGCTAGTGGAAAAGTAATGGTGATAGTAATCAAAATAATTACTAGAGTATTTACTAGTGCTCTGCCAGTTGAATCAGCTTCAAATGAAAAAACAGTAGAACCATTATTATTAATAGCAACACTTCCATTAATAAATACAAACAGCAAAATTGCTAACACAAATCCAAAAGCTAAAAAAGTACAAATTAATTCCTGGAATATTTTTAAAAAATAATTAAGTTTTATTCAAACAACACTTTGAAGCCTTTCTTTAAAAAAAAGTGAACGTTCATTGATGTTGTTTACTTTTATTTTTTTAACACTTTGTCTTGTTGATGTTAAATCAACAAAAAGTGCACTAATATTATTGGGAATGAATCACACAACTTGATAAATAAAATTACTAATCTTTTTTAAAAAGGGATAGCGTTCCAGTGTTTTTGGATTAGCTGATCAAATGGCAAAGAAATTTAACAATGAAACTAATATCAAAATTATGATTCCAAAGATATATAAAACACCATTAATCTGTTCATCTCCATTTTCTGAAAAAATAAAAGTGGAAATAACTGATCCCAGTGTTTTTAAATCAGAAGTAAAAAAACGATTGTTGTTAATTACCTCTTGATAGTTAACACTCTGCAAAACAAAGTTAACAGCCATTGTTTCACTAATTGCTCTCGCAAAGGCTAAGGTCAAAATAACTGTTAATTGTGGTTTAATTTCTTTTTTAATAATTTTGTAGATCGCACTTGTTTTATTTTCCCCTAAGGAAACAACAACACTAATTAGATCGTTATTTACATAAGTTAATGTATTTGTTGTTAATGAAATAACAATAGGAATGATCATAAAAGAAAGCATAGCTATCACATTTAAAAGTGAAAGCGGCGGTAATTTCAAGATATCCCGAAAGAAAATGCTTAATATTTGTGATGCAAATAATCCAAAAATTACAGATGGTATTCCTGAAAGGATATCAATAATAAGTGAAAGTTTTTTTCTTATTTTTGGTTTGCATCGATAAACAAGGAAAAATGAAGTTCTAACCCCTATATAACTAGCAATAATTAAAGCTCCTATTGATACAATAAAACTTACCAATAAGGGGAATCAAATTCCTGCCTGTTTATTACCTAAATTAAATTCAAGATTAAACAAGGACTTTGCAAAATCAGGTCCAATTTTTGTTGCTTCTGTTAAAAGAAAAACAAAAAAACTTATAAATAAAACTAAAAACAAGAATGCTAAAGTCTTTGAAAAGATTCTTAAAAGATTCTCTTTTTTTAAACGTTTTTTAATCTTCTTTTGCACTAAAAAGCTCCAAAGATAGGATTACTAAAAGCAAAGTCATCAACTCAAAAATTTTCTAAATTCATTGGTGATGAGTCATTTGTTTTAAACATCTTCTTTTTCTCATCTTCAGTTAATTGCAAAATACCAAATTCATCATAAATATTTTTAATTACATCTTTTTTTCCATTAAAAAATAATCAATTAAAAAAAGTTTTAATTTCATCAATATTCTTATTCTCTTCAGAAAGTGAAACTATTGAATTTAAAGGACGTACTCATTTATACTCATTTTGGGAAACAGTTTGATTAGAAGGCAAAACTTCCTTATTCTCATATTTAATTGGTAGTATCTCAAAACCATTATTTTTAATAGCTTGAAGGTTGTTTTGAATAAATCCTAAACTAAGGTAAATCATCCCGAAAAGATTAGGATCTTGTAAGTTAGTTACAAAAGTATTAAAAGCTTCAATATTTGTTTCACTAGTAGGTTTAGCAAGAGGTCCATAATTAATAATTCCTTTCAAAATATCTCTAGTTTGAGAATCTAAAGTTTTATCTGATTTTAAGGCGGAAAAATTTAAAAAAGCTTCTGCTGTTCCTGAAGCAAATGACCCACCAGTTCTTGGAAAACTTGTTAAAGGGTAATCTTTTTCATTTGACATATTTTTTGTATCCTTTTTTACAAACTTATCAATGTTAATTGTTTTAACACCAGCAAATAAGTCGTAGAGATCATTTATATTATCTTTTGTTAAAAGTAACTTACCTTTTAACTCCTGTGGTGCCTTATAAATTACTGCAATAGCATCTTTGCCAATAGTTAAAGTTTTCAGCTTTTTATCTCTTCATTTTTTTTCATTCTCTTTTGCATATTCCTTAGGGTTTTTAGAGACATTTCCGATATCAGCAAAGCCGTTAATGATTGCTCTGATTCCAGCATTTGATCCGCCTGCTTGCACACTAATTTCAACAAGCTTATCATTGTCATTATTTTCATTTAGAACATAATAAGAACTTAATTTATTTAGTAAAGGTTGAACTGAAGAAGAACCAACAGCACTAATCAGGTTTATGTTAGCACAACCACTAAGAAAAAAAGCAGATGCTAATGTTAGTAGCGTCAATTTAAAGAAATTTCTAAACTTTAGCACTTTTTAAACAGATTAAATCTTTTCTAAAGAGAATTCGAATTGACACTCAGGTTATTATTTAGTCTAGTTTTTTCACAAGCCAATTAATTTAAATGAAATGCATTTTTATTAATTGCAAATTTAATTTCTTTTCTTAACAATTTTCTTTTTTCTTCATTTTAAAAACAAAACAGCAGAACTTATCATTAAGCTAATGATAATTCCAAAAATGACTCATAATATTAACTCAACATTTGTATCTTGTTTTTTAATTTCATTTTTTTCTAACTTATCAACTTCATAGGATTTATCTTGAGATTTAAGATTAAAATCTGGAACTCTCTTGAATTGCAGGTTATTTTGTTTTAGATAAAATGATAATGCTTTGAAAAGTTGTGTTTGATTTTCACTAGTAATATCAAATCAAATAGAATTATCAAAACCATTGGCATCTACAATTAAAAGTGTTTGATTATTTGTTATTTTTAAATCATAGCTAATACTAAATACTTGGTTATCATTATTAACACCTTTAATAAATAATTTTTTTGATCTAACATCGACATCAAAAACTAAATTAAATTGATTTTTATTTTCTACTAAATGGATGTTAATAAATTTATTCTTTAGGTTAAAGCGGACGTTTTTAGTTGTTTGCAATCTTTTTTCACTTAGAGTAATATTGAGTTTATCAACTAGTAATTGTTCGTCATTTAAACTAAAAGGTTCATGAAAATCAAGTTGATAATCCTCTAGAAATTTAAATGAAGATGACTTTAAATCTAATTCAGCAATTTTTAAGTTATCAACTGATAAAAATACCTTGTCTTTTTCTAACTTAAATCCCAGGTCATTTTTATCAACAAAAAGTTTGTTAGTATGAAATTTAAATAAATATGTTCTTAATTTAGGGTTTTTTTGATTTTGTGATAGAAAATACATTTTGTCTTTAATAATTTCAGAATCACTTTCAGAACCATATTTGAATAGTTCATTGCTATTATTTATTTCTGCTAAAACATAAAATATACCTTTCTTTTCATTAGTAGGCTCTAGATGTTTGAAATATTTTTTAGGGTTATCCACAAATGTTAAAGAGTTACTGTTGATATCTAAATCAATATTCTTATCCTTAGATTTAAAACTATTTTTGATAATGAAAGCCATTTGTCTTTTTTCATAATCATTAAACTTTTCATTACGTTTTTTAAGTTCAGCAACATTAAAGTTTTGAACATTTTTATTTAGTGGAATACGAAAATCTTTAGCAATTCAACGCTGTTCATTAAAATCTTTTCTATATTTAAATTTGTATTCAAAACCATCCTTAGTTCTTTTGATAGTTGAAAGTTTTTTAATACTGTCAAACAGTGGTTCAACACTATAGTTACTAATATTTTCTGATTCATATCCATCTACAAAAAAATTAAGTGCTAAAAATTCAATATTCATTTCATTATCTGCTTTCTGTTTTTCTGTTAAAAACTCCTCAATTGAACTTAAATCAAAATAATTCTTGTTATTTCTTAACAATGTTATTTCATTTACAGAATTACCAATTTTTACTTTAACAGTTAATGTTGATCTATCAAAAATGGTTTTGACCATTCTTGGTAAATTTCTAATAAAGAATAGTTCTTCTTTATTGTTTGGTGACATTTGCAATAGGTTGTATAAATAATCTAAATTTGGATAAAAATTACTTTGATTATTGGTTGAAATATTAAAGCTTTTTAACGCTTCATTTTTATCAATTGATTCATCAATTCTTTGATTAATTAAACTAACTTCTTTAATTGCATTTATGAATTTATCTTTAAATTTAATAGTTGGTTTAATTTTTGTACCTATTGTTTCTTTATTTAGAGTTTTTTCAGTTTGACTAACAAGCGAATTAATATCAAATTCCAACTGTGAAATTCAAAGCTTTGAAAGATTACTGAAACTAATTGGTAAAACTTCATCAGGATTATTTTGCCTTAGATAAAAACTTATTTGATGATGAACAACTTCTTGTTCAGGTAATATAGGTGTATGTTTAAAAATATCCCATTTACTGTTGAATGCTTCACGTCTACTATCTTCAGTTTCTGGTCTAACTACTAATCCATTACCTAGTCTTAATATCGTTTGAGTTATTTCACGATTATTAGTAAATGCTTCAATGATTTTTCTATCCTTTTTCATTTTCTCTTTAAACTCATTTATACTCATCCAATGAGCATCAACTTGTTTGTTGCTGTTAATAGAAAAAAATCAACTGCTTCTACCAGGAAAAGGTTCGTTTCACTGAGCGTTATTCTGTTCAAAAACTGGAGGAACTTTCACTAGTTCTAAATCTCATCAGAAACGATAAGCTCTAATTGGTGTCATTGCTAAACCTCATCAGAAATCTGGAGCTACAAAAATATTATTTTTTCAGTCAGCAAAAAATCCTCTTGATTCTTGGCCAAGATAATATCACATAGGTGCATTAAAATCAATTACATAATTACCATTATTACCTTTTCTTAATCATTTAATATTTCTAATAACATCTTCTGGGGTTGGTTTAATCATTCTTAAAGTCGATCCTCACATGTGAACAAACTTAGCTTCAATAAAATATGCTTTTTTATGACTGGGCTTTGTAAGGTCTCAAAAATAAGGATTATCAGGTTTATATCAACTTTTGTTTCAAGAACCATCTGGATTTGTACCAGTTATTTCTATATTCCTAGAAGGAACTTCGGTTCATTTTTCATTAGTATGACCATCTCTTGGAAAAAAATTAGAAATTGCTTGACTATGAAAATAAAATCTCTGCTCACTATGGATATCAGATGACCATGAGTTTCTAATTCCAGGGTATCTAAATGTAGATGAAAATGCATGTGCAATATAACTACTCTCAATTTTTAACTTTATGTTCTTTAGATAATAAATATTGTTGTATCAGTGAAAGTTATTATCTCTAATAATTTGTTTGTAATTATCACTATATTTATTAACTAATTCACTTCATTCATTCGAATAAGTTTTTGCAAAATAATTATTTTGATTAGGTCTTTGAATTACTTCATTATCAAAATTAAAGCTTTTTCGAAAATAATCGTTTTTTAAATTAAATCCAGCTGTATAGCTTCTGTTTTGAATTGTGTTTGGAGAGAGATAAAGATTAGTATCTACCAAGTTTTTTTCAAGTGAAGCATTAGCTAAAGCAACGGGAAAAAGAAAAGAAACTAATAAAGGAATAAAAAGATATGAACGCATAATTTATCTCATTAAATAAATGTGTATTTAATGAAATATTGACAATTTTTATTGCTAGTTCTTGTTAAAAATTATCTCTTGTTTTATTTTTTATCATCTTTTGTTTTTTATTTCACTTATGAAAGTAAATAAAAACAGTGATAAACAAAACTAAAACACTAAAACCAATAATCAAATATACTATAATATCTGTTTTTTTATCTTCACTATTAGATTGAATAATTTTGTCTATTTGAAAACTATAGCTGTTTTTCTTTAAGCTAAAATTAGGTTCTTTTTTAAATTGAAATTTTTTTAATGAGAGAAATAACTTAAGCTCATTTTTCAGTTTCTGATTATTTTTCTTATCAAGATCAAACCAAATATATTTATTTAAGTAGTTATTTGTTGTTCTAATTTGCAATTCATTTTCATTTTTGATAGCAATATCATAAACAAGGCTAGTTAATCTATTTTTACTTATATTAACTTCAATATTGAGCTGATTTTTAATTGCATCAACATTTAAATAAAAATGAAGCGAACTATTTATCTTTAGAGTAGTTAATTTGATCTCTTTAGGAAAAAGATCTAAGCTAGATTTCTTTTTATCTATTAAAAGATTCATTTCACTTAAAGCCAAATTTAGTTTTTTAATTAATAGTTCTTTATTAGCTAAAGAAAAATAATCATTTATATGAACTTCATAACTTTCAAAAAATGAGGTATTATTTTCTTTTGGATTAAATTCATCTATTTCAACATTATTAACAATTACCCTTAATTTATCACCGCTTGATTTAAATCAAATATCATTAACATTTAAAACTAACTTTTTGGTTCTCATTTGAAAAAGATAAGTTCTTATTGCAGGAAAGTTTTTATTTTGTTCTAAGAAATACATCTTATCTTTAATGATTTCGCTATCATTTTTAGAACCCCATTTAGTTAAATCATTACTGTTAATTATTTGTGCTGAAACATAGAATATACCATTTTTAACACTGGGCTTAATTAAAGATTTTTTAATTAATTTCTCAGGATCTTTTATGTATTTTATTGTAGCGGATGAAATATTTAAATTGTTTTCTTTTTGAGAAGTAAAACTATTTTTAATTGCATATGTAATTTGTTCTCTTTGATAACTATTTAATCCGTTTTTTTCAATGTCATTAACACTGAAATTTTTCTGATTTGTAACAATAGGAATTAAAAAATGATCTTTTAAAATATGATGTTCATTGTATTCAGATCTAAACTTTAAACTATATTGAAAACCATTTTTAGTTTTCTGAATAGAAGGCAAATTTTTAACTGACTTAAAAAAAGAATCAACTGGTTGATTTTTTAATGTTCATCCTGTTTTATTCACAACAATAAAATCAAAAGTTAAAAACTCAATTTCATAAAAATTAATACCAGTTTGATCAGCATTTAAGAAATTTTCAACATCACTTAATAAAAAAACGTTACTGCCATTTTCTATAAAAGTAATTACTTTATTTTTGCCACCTATCTTTATATTTATCGTGATGGTAGTATCTTTAAAAATACTTTTAATTAGGTTGGGTAATATCCGAATAAAATTTAATGTTTTCTCTTGTTTTGGATTAATGTTAATTAAATTACTTAAGAAAAATATTGCATCAATTCTTTCATCTTTTGGTTCAAAATCAAATTTAGATTCTTCCTGTTTTTCTAATAAATCTAAAGCAAATTGAAAAAAAGTTTTATCTTTATTTGCTAATTGATCAAACTCTTGATTTAGCTTACTTACCATTTCAATTGCATTAGAAAATTGATCACTAAATTTCAGCTTTGGTGTTATTTTTGATCCTATTAGTTCTTTGTTTAAAACAGTAGTTGGATTAGCTATTAAAGAATTTGAATCAAATTCAATTTGGTTAACAATGATCTTAGCAAGTTGATTTGTTGCTATAGTTAATTGATTTTGTGATTGAAAATCATCTTTAACTAGATAAAGATTAGTATCAATCAACTTACTTTTTATGGAAGTGTTAGCAAATAATAAGGGAATTATCGCAAAGGAAACTCACTTTAAATAGCGTTTTCATGACATAATAAGCTTTATATTCCATAAATTAAATAAAACTTATTAAGTGACAGTTTTTTTACTAACGCTTAGTAAATTGTGGTGCACGTCTAGCACCATATAAACCAAATTTTTTGCGTTCCTTAGCACGCTTATCACGTGTTGTTAATTTTTTGGTTTTTAATAACTTTTTAAGATCTGGATTAAATTTTATTAAAGCACGAACAATACCTAATCTAATGGCTCCTGCCTGCCCAGTAAATCCTCCACCTTTAACAACAACATTGATATCAAAGTTATCCTTAAGTTTGGTTAACTCTAAGGGTTGTTCCATATCTTGAATCACCAATTTATTTGGAAAATAATCGCTAGGATTACGATGATTAATGGTTATTTTACCCTTATCTTTGCTTTGATATAAATAAACTTTAGCAGTAGAAGATTTACGACGACCAAGTCCATAAAAAGATTTTTTATCCATATCTTTTAACTTCAATTAAGTAATGTTGGTTTTTGTGCTTCCATGTTGTGCTTATCATTCTTAAAAACATGTACTTTAGTTATTAATCTTCTGCTTAAACGATTATCAGGTAACATTCCCTTAACAGCATTGAAAACAAGTTTATCTGAATTTTTGTTTATCATATCCCTTCCACTAGTTTTTTTAATTCCACCCATGTATTGAGAGTGATGATATCAAAACTCATTGTCTTTTTTATTTCCAGTTAAAACCACTTGATCACTGTTAATAATTATTAGATGATCTCCACAATCTTGATTAGGAGTAAAATTAGCTTTATTTTTTCCTCTAATTAAATTTGCAGCTTTAACTGCTAATTTGCCTAAAACCAAACCACTAGCGTCAACAAGATACCACTTCCTGTTTTTAATGGCTTCTTCCTTTGTAAGCATCGATGTTTTTTGCATATATTTAGATACAAAACCGCATTCTATTTTAATATTATTACTTTTCTTCAAAAAGTCCTTTAAAGTATTTATCCACCATTTTTTGTGATAAAGAGCGTTTCTTTTCTTTTAAAAAAGGCTTAGCTAAGTTTTCCAATTGGGTTAAGTTCAACACTTCAGTTTGATACTTTTGATTTTTTGTTTCTTCAGTAATTGTTGTTTTATATTGATGCTCACTAAAAGATGCTAAGAATAAATTTTGGTTAAAAATCTGAAATATAGTTGCTTGTACATTACCTTCTTCTATTGCCTCTTTTCAAAGTCTCATAGCAATTTTTTGATCTTCAAATAAGATAACTATCCCAAATGAAGAAGCTTTTACTATTTTGGTTGCTTTCACTATATCACGAGCACTATATTTGTCTATAAAGTTATTGAAATAACTTAAATTATTCTGTTTATCTTTATCATTAAATTTAGTTTGAAAAACACTTAAAAGATTTTGAAAATGATTAATTCATTTATTGTCATTAAATGCATTAATTGCAAGAGCAATATTGGCAAGATTTAGTTTGCTTGTATCTAAGAATTTGTTATTAGTAACTTCATCATTTTTAGGTGTCTTTTCTGATTTATCTATAAAAGATTTTTCAAATAAAGAAAAGTGCTTTTGGTCTTGTTTGTGATTTGATTTTTTTATTTTTTTCTTTTCCAAATATTCAGTTTCTAAGTGTAGAGATTTTTCATTACTTGGTGAGCTTATTGTTAAAGGTTTTTGATTAAAAAATTCATTATAGCTAATAACAATAGCTTTTAGCCTATCAATTAAAGTTAATTGACTTAAACCAAAATTAGTATTTTCTTCAATGGCCTTAATTAAAAACGCATAATGCTGCTTTTCAAAATTAAGTGTTTCTATCATTGTTTTTTCAGTTGAATCTAAAACATTAATATTTTTTAGTTTTGCATACGCATATAAATTAACTGTTAGCGCAAACAACTCTCTTAAGAAGTAAGTGAAATTTAGACCATTACTTTCAAAATCATCAAGCAAGTTAAATGCTTCTTTTATATCTCCTGATAAAACTGCTTTAATAAAAGTAAATTTTGCATTTCTATCAACGATATTAAATGTTTTTTCAACATCAGTAATACTAATTTTTTCACTATCAGAGAAATTGCTAATTTGATCTAGTAAGCTAAGCCCATCACGCAATGAACCTTGGGATAAATCAGCAATTTTTATTAATGCATCTTTCTCTATCTTAATCTTTTCTTTTTTTGCTATATCATTTAATCTTTCAAGGATTAAATCACTAGTTATTTTTTTAAAAAAGAAGCTTTGACATCTGGACAAAATTGTTAATGGAATCTTGTTAAATTCAGTAGTTGTAAAAATAAAAAGAACATAAGGTGGTGATTCTTCTAAAGTTTTTAACAAGCCACCCCATGATTGGGTGGTTAACATGTGTGCTTCATCTAAAATATAAACCTTTTTTTTAAATGTGAAGGGATGATTGAAAACATTTTCTACCAACTCTCTAATATCATTAATACCATTTTTAGAAGCTGCATCTATCTCAACTATATCAATGGCACTATTAGTGTTAATACTTTTACACACATCACAACTATTACAAACATCAATTTGATCTCAATTTAAGCAGTTTATCGCTTTTGCTATTATCTTTGCAAAAGTAGTTTTACCTGTTCCTCTTTCACCTGAAAAGATATAACCATTAGGTAGTTTATCCCTGTTAATAGCATTCACCAAGATTTTTCTTATCGATTCTTGTCCTAGGGTTTGTTTGAAATTGATTGGCCGATATTTTTGATAAAAAACTTGGTGCATAATTTTTAAATTGAATCTGGTTTTAAAATTTTGGACAAATATTGGGCAGTATAAGATTTATTAACTTGGTTTATAAGTTGTTCAGGTGTTCCTTGAGCAACAATTTGACCACCATTGTCACCACCTTCAGGACCTAAATCAATGATATAGTCAGCAACCTTAATAATATCTAAGTTATGTTCTATAACAACTACTGTATCACCATTCTTAATGATTCTTTGAATTATTGTTAATAGTTTGTTTATATCTTCTAAATGTAAGCCAGTAGAGGGTTCATCTAAAACAAACAAAGTTTTACCAGTAGATTTTTTTTGTAAAAACTTAGATAACTTAATTCTCTGTGCTTCCCCACCTGAAAGAAAAGTGACATTAATACCTAATTGCAAATATTCTAAACCAACATCACATAACAACCTTAGTTTACGTGATATATTTGGGATAGCTTTAAAAAATTCATAAGCTTCTTTACAAGACATTTGTAAAACATCAAAAATTGATTTTCCCAAATATTTAATTTCCAGTGTTTGTGAATTGTACTTCTTGCCATTACATACTTCACATTTGACATAAACATCAGGTAAAAAATGCATTTCAATGCGAATCACACCATCACCAAAACACTTATCACACCTACCACCTGGAACATTAAAAGAAAATCGTGAATTTGTATATCCTCTTGCTTTAGCTTCTTTTGTGTTGGCAAATAAATCACGAATATCATCAAAAACACTAATATAGGTTGCAGGATTAGAACGTGGTGTTCTACCAATTGGGTCTTGAGAGACAACAATTATCTTATCAATGTTGTTAGCACCAATTATTTCCTTATATGTATCTTTTTTAACACCTTTACGATAAAGAATTCTTTCTAAAGCTGGAACTAATGTTTGATTAATTAAAGAGGATTTTCCAGAACCTGAAACCCCTGTTATCAAAACCAATTTATTTAAAGGAATGGTGACATTAATATTTTTCAAATTATTAACTTTAGCACCCTTGATAATAATTGTTTTACCATTACCACTATGTCTATTTTTTGGAATGGAGATTTGTTTTTTACCACTAAGATATTGTCCAGTAATTGAGTTTGAGTTTTCCATTACTTGTAAAGGTGTACCGCAAGCAACTAATTCACCACCTTCATTACCTGCTTTAGGACCAATATCAATTAAATAATCTGCCGCTAACATTGTTTCACTGTCATGCTCAACTACTAATAAGGTGTTACCTAAATCACGCATTACCATCATTGTTTTAATTAAACGCATATTGTCTTTTTGATGCAATCCAATAGAAGGTTCATCCATTACATATAAAACACCAGTAAGTTGAGAACCAATTTGGGTAGCTAATCTAATTCTTTGTGCTTCTCCACCTGACAGCGTAGAAGCTCTTCTTGCAAGATTAAGATAATCTAAACCAACATTTTTAAGAAAAGAAAGACGATTAATAATCTCTTTTAAAGCTAATTCACCGATCTTCTTTTGCTCATCATTTAACTCTAGTTTTAATAGAAAATCAATACTTTTATCAATGGAAAGTTCAGTAAAGCTAATAATGTCAATTCCTCCTAACTTAACACTTAAAGCGTCTTTTATTAATTTTTTTCCATGACACTTTTTACATGTTATTTCAGACATGTATGCAGAATATCATTCTCTACTTACTTGGCTGTTTGTTTCTAGGTGTCTTCTTTTAATTAAATTAGCTATCCCTTCATAATGCTCAAAGCGGATATTCTTAGCACCTGAATTGGAAATTGTTTTTATTTCAATAGGTTCATCACTTCCTTCTAAAATTAAATTAAGTTGTGACTTATCTAACTGTTCAATTGGTTTATCTAATGGAATTTTATAGTGATTAACTAAAGATAAAAAGCGCTGTCAATCCAAAGAAGTTCCATGCACAATATTTTTAAAAATATCAATGGCTCCTTGGTTAATAGAAAGTTTAGAATCAGCAATTATCTTGTCTACATCAGGTTCATAACTAAAACCAAGTCCTTTGCAATATGAACATGAACCTAAAGGGGAGTTAAAGGAAAATAATCTTGGTTCCAATTCACTAATAGAAAAACCACATTTATCACAACCATGATTTTTGCTGAAATTTAATATTGTTCCATCTTCCTTAAGAACTTCTATCTTGCCATTAGTTAACCTATCAATGGTTTCAATGCTATCAACTATCCTTGAATAAGTTTGATTATCTTTATTGATGATAATTCTATCGATCACTACACTAATGTTGTGTTTAGTATTTTTATCAAGTTTAATTTCATCATCTAAGGTGTAAATCTGGCCATCAACTAAGACTCTAAGAAAACCTAATTGCTTGTATTTAATAAATTCATTTGTAAAAATGCCGCGCTGATTTTTAACAGTAGGTGCTAATAATTGCACCTTTGATTTATTAGGTAAATCAAAAATCTGATTAGCAATTTGGTTAATTGTTTGCGTTTGAATAGAACCATGACCATTAGGACAATAAGGGGTCCCAATTCTAGCTCATAAAAGTCTTAGATAATCATAGATCTCAGTTACTGTACCCACAGTTGAACGTGGGTTATGTGAAGTGGTTTTTTGATCAATGGAAATTGCTGGTGATAATCCTTCTATAAGATCAACATCAGGTTTATCACTGTTACCTAAAAATTGGCGTGCATAAGAAGATAGAGACTCTAAATATCTTCTTCTCCCCTCAGCATAAATTGTGTTAAATGCTAAGGAAGATTTACCTGATCCTGATAGACCAGTAATAACAACAAATTGATTTTTAGGGATATCAATGTTAATGTTTTTAAGGTTATTTTCTCTAGCACCTTTAACCCTTATAAAATCATTATTTTTTCATTCCGGTTTCAAAGTCAATGTTTTTAATTGAAAAATTTTTAACTAACTTATTATTAGGATCATTGAAAATAAGCGCAATACCTTGTTTATTTTGATATGAGATCAAAAGTCCACGAATGAAATTATAAGCGTGGTTAGTGAAATCATTGCAGCAGTTTATCATTAGTAACTTAGGATTTAACAAAAGTTTAAATAGCAAGTAAAGCTTTAGACTTTCATTTTTGTTAATTTTGTTTAAATCACTAAATAACATTCAGCTGCTAATACCATTCTTTTTGGTTTGATTTATCAATAAATTAATGTTGTTAATAAAGTTAAGTTTTTTAAGATTTTTTTGTGATCTTAAAAAGAAATTAATTGTTTTTAATTGTGAATTCAAAACATTAAGATAAAGCTTATTTGAAGCTTCTAAACGATTGATATTGCACTCTTCTGAATCAATAAAAAAAGTTCTCTTAATTTTCTTGTTTGTTTTTTTAAGTCTTAAGTGCAATGTTTTGTTTAAAATACAATATCTTTTCATGATGAATTTAATCTTTTGTAACTTTTGATTTGTTTCATCGCGAAAAATTCACTTAACTAAATTAATGTCTTTTAAAAGTAATTTGTATTTTTGTTTGCATTTTTTTAGCTTTTGTTTTAGATCATTCTTGGTTTCTTTATTTGTTGTATCTGTTGTTGAAGAAAAACCGCGTGATGCTAACAGGAAACTAACAGGGGTTTCAAAATTTAGATCTAAATATTTATTAATAACTTTGTCAACTAGAAAATTTCACTTTGGGGAGTTTAAATCATTTTTTAACTTATCTTTTAGCAAACTAAAATGTGGTTCACTACGTCCTTCATTTCAAATAAAATCATTAGAACCACAACTTAAAAACTCATATTTATTAAAGAATTGTTGAAATTTTTTACTTAGGCTATTTCAAAGTGAAATAAGAACAAAATACAAGTTATTTAACTCATATTTTTGTCAGTTAATTTTTTGATAATTAGCTAATAAGCTTTCATAAAAATATTGCTTTATTTGAAATGCAAAGTTAAAAGTCTCCAAACTTTTTCTCATGCTGATTAAACCAATTGCATATTGCACTGTATCAATAAACTGTTTGAAAACTGTTTTTTGGATTAGAACTGAAAAACTGTTATTATGCTTACCTCTATAATGATTTTGATTTAATAAGATGTTTTCTTTTAGTTCATTAACCAATTTTTCATGAACATACAAATTGTTTGATTGTTTAACAAAATTTTTAATAAAAGATAAACGTGCTTTGATCAAAAATTCATGAACCTCTTTTTTCGTTAGAATGAAACGTGCAGACATTATTTTAAGTTCTTGATTAATTGTCTGGTACTTTCAGTTCAAATTAGGACCTGATTTTAAGCTGATAATTTCTTGATAAAGATTTTGAATATTAGCAAAGATTTTATTGACTAAATTAATACTTTCATCAATAGTTTCTACAAGTAATTTTGGAGAAAGTAAATCCATTTTCTTAATTTCTTTCAAAAGTAAAATTCTTGTTTTAATCCGCTTAGATACAATCTTTTTTTCTAAAATTCTTTTTCTATAAAAATTAAAAAAACTTCTTCACTTAATCTTTCAACCACTAAAAATTAAAGAAAAGGTGAATGAATTAATTAATTGCAAAGCATTTTTATGTTGTTTTGAGAATGTTTTCTTAGCATCAAAAAGTCTTTGTTTAGCTCTTTCAATTTGCAATTTTTCAAAATAACTGTTATCTCGTGATTTAGCTTCATAAGCAGCTATTTTCAGTTTGTTTTTTAAGTTATTTTTTTGTTCGTTCAATGCATAGTAACGCTCAAAAAAACTTTTTATTACTTTGTTATTAAAAGTAAATAATTGATTGAAAAACATGCAATTAAAATCAACAAGTTCTCTTTCGTTTTTTTCAATTAAAGTTAAAAAATTATTGTATTCAAAATCAACTTGTTCAAAGTAGATTGAATTAATAAATTTTGATGTAAAAAACTGATTAATGACTTTACTAGTTTTTTGATTAACATTTTCAATTTTCAAAATTGAAAACCTAAATAAATCATTAAGCGCATTAAAACCTAAAAATCACTTTAACTGTTTAGGTATATTCACTAAATTAAAGTAATTTTGATCTTTTTTATAACTTAAATCTTGTTTTAGAAAAATGCTAAATGAATTAGGAAATAACCACTTATTTTTATTTCTTAAATCTATCTCTTCACATAAATTAAACTTAATTTTTTGAAGCGGTAAATATTGATGGTTATTAACAAGCAAAAACCCAGAATAGGGTTGTTTATTTAACTGTAAAACTTGTGAAAGGGTTTTTCATTGTGCTTGATTTAAATTATCAATGAGATAGTTACCATACTTAAATAATGATAGCTTTGCAACCCCAAAATAGTTAGCATCTAAAAAGGAGGTACGAATCATTAATAATGACAAATCAACCCACTGTTCTAGATTATCAAAAAGAGATATTTTCTTTAGCATGTACCTTTCAAATTTTAATTGCTAATCTTTAAGGTACTTAAATAGAAATAATAGTTGAAAGAATTAAGGGTGCTTTTGATGTCATCTTGGTGAATAAATTCATTACTGCTCGTTTAATAGAAACCTTCAATTCTTTTGAAATTTCTTTACCTATTCGTTTTTTAATCGTGGTGAAATCCTTAATATCATTAATTTGTTTTTTAATTAATTCTTCCATTTTTGTTTTTAGTTTATCTTTTTCTGGTACATCTAAAGATACTCCTAAAAAAGAATAAGTTATCTCATTTAAGAATTCACTCTTTTTTTGATCAAAATAAATGATTATGATCACAACTCCAGATTCTGACATTTGATCACGTTCAAACATAATGCTAGCTCCAATTTCTTGTAATCCAGCAGAATCAACACACTTAGGATTTAATTTCAATTCATTTTTTTTGCTATCTAGTTTTTTGTTTTCAATAGTTAAAACTTCACCGTTAAAAAGAATTAAGATTTGATTTTGCTCAGCGCCAGCTTGTTTTAAAACCATTGTGAAGTTTATAAAATCCCTATAAAGTCCACCAGTTGGAATAATATATTTTGGTTTTAAAGAACTAACTAAAAACTTCATATCTTCATCACTTGCTTGGATAGAAAGGATTTCTCTACCTAAGTTGTAATAACTAACTTCATTACGTGCAATATCATCAAGGATTTGTGCTTCTATCTCTTCATAGCCAGCAACTTTAGGAGTCATAAAGATAAAAGTATCACTCTTACGATAACGAATTCTTTCATCTTCGTTCATTCCAATTTTGAATAATTTAGCATACAACTTATCAGGTGGTGAGGTGAGAACAACAATACTGTTGGTTGAATTGTTAATCTCCTCAATAGAAATGGTATTTAAATGCGTGTTATTAAACAATTTTTGACGCACAATTGTGTTAAAGAGATGCACAAATGATTGTGAATAGATAATAAAAGGACGATTTTGCATCCTTGCAATCTGGGCAAGAGTCATAACACTGTAAGCATTTGAATCATAACAAGCTACAAATATTCTGCCTTTGGCTGGAGTTATGATCCTGTTTAACTGTTCTAATGACTTGTGTTTAGGTGTTGTAAAACCACTGTTTCTACCAACTAAACCAACTCCTGTTATTAATAACAATGTATTGTCAGAAAGTTTAGGGATAATTTGATTTAGTTGATTTTCAAAAGCAATGTTCTTATCATTTAAAACAATGAAATCATCAATAAAAACGATGTAACCATTATCAGTATTTAAAGCAAATCCAAATGATGATGGTAAAGAACTTGATACTTTAAAAGGGGTAATAGAATGATTAGAAATTTCGATTGTTTCAAGTGGTTTTAATTCATGAATTTCCAATTTATCACGTGCAATATTAAGTTTGTTTTCATTAATTTTGCTTTTAATTATAGAAGCGCCTATTGAACTTGTGTAAATAGGAAAAAATCCTACTGTATGGAACAAAAATTCTAATGATCCTAAGTTTTCAGTAATGGCATTACCTATAAAAATACCTTTAACTCTTGCTTGATTTTCTTGAATTCAACTAAAATCAGGAATAATTTTTTTAACACCTAAAACTGCTGTTGTTGGTGTTAAGCTACCAACATTAAAGATAAACACATCATTGTCAATTTCAAGCACATAGCAATTTTTACCACGTTCATCTTGACCGCCGAGCGCAAAGAATTTAATCTTAGCCATTTTTAACCCCGGAGGTTTAAATTTTTAATCAAATCACGGTAGGTTTCAATATTACGTTCTTTTAGATATTTAAGTAGCCGTTTTCTTTTTGATACCTTTGTATATAAACCACGCTTAGAAATAAAATCCTTTTTGTTTGCTAACAGGTGGTCTGTTAATTTTTTAATCTGATCTGTTAATATAGAGATTTGTACTTGCACACTGCCAACATCGTTTTTGTGAAGTTGATGAGCCTTAATGATTTGTTCTTTATCAATTTTCATTAATTAATAAACACGTTGAATTATAACAAAATTAGAAAACGGCTCATTGCCAAGGTTAGAAGTAATAAATTCTCCTACTTACTTATTACTTATAATAAATATAGTTTTTATTTTTATTAATAAATTCTCTCGATATTTTCGATATTTAAATCTATACATCTAAACAAATTAACAAAGCCATTTAACTTATGGACTCAACCTTTCATGAGCTTGGGATCTCTCAAACTTTAATTGAAACGCTTAATGCGCTTCATATTAATAAGCCAACAAAAATTCAACAAATCTCTATCCCTCAGTTTTTATCAGAAAAAAACTTAATAGTTCACTCGCCAACAGGAACTGGTAAAACTGCTGCTTTTGCAATTCCCATAATTGAGAAGCTATTAAAAGAAGATCAAACAGCAAAACCAACTTTAGTAATTGCTCCAACAAGAGAATTAGTAGAACAGATTAAAACCACATTTTCAAATATTGCTAAAAATAAAAAACTAAGAATTATTAGTTTAATTGGTGGTGTACCTGCTTGAAAACAAATCAAAAAAATCAAAACAAATCCCCAAATAATAGTTGGTACTATGGGTAGAATTATGGATCTTTTAGAGCGTAAAGCAATTCATTTTAGCGATTTAGAACACCTAATTATTGATGAAGTTGATTTAATGTTAGACCGTGGTTTTAAAAAACAAATTTTTAATTTACTAGAACAAATCAATTCCTTTAAACAAATTGCTGTTTATTCAGCTAGTTACAACCAAGAAGCTATTAACATTGCCAAGCAAATTACTAATAATGGGATCTTTATTGGATCACCTGAATTTAATAAAGACGCAAATACCAATAATGATAAACTAATCAAACAATTTGTTTGTTATCTATTTTCAGATCAAAAAAAGCAAGCTTTATACAGCCTTATAAAAACAGCACAAGTTAAGTCAATCATTGTTTTTTGTGACACTAAAAAACTAGTTGATGATCTTCATGTATTTTTAAGAAAAAATGAATTAAGAACTTTTGCACTTCATGGTGATAAAAAACAATTTATTAGAGAGAGAAATCTTAAAATCTTTGCCAATACAAAACAACCCACGATTCTAGTAACTACTGATCTTATTGGTCGTGGTATCCATGTTGAAGCAATCGATATGGTTATCAATTATTCAGCTTGTTTAAATCTAGAAGCTTATATAAATAGAATGGGAAGGACTGGCAGAAACAATCATAAAGGGACATGTGTAACTTTCTGCACCTCACAAGAAAAGAAAGTCTTTCTGAAAATGGTTGAGAAAATCACTGATAATCGAATAGCTGAATGTAAACAAATGGAAATAAAGTTAATTCCTTTAAAAAATAAAGCTAAAACTAAAAAAGGTGGTATTTCACTTGATTGTGTTCAGAAAATATATGCCAATGCAAAACCATATGACCGTAATAAACGTGTCCCTTTAGCAAGTGATCTTTTCAAAAGTCGTATGCGCCAGCCTGAAAAAGCTATGCAAAAGCAAAAAATTCATGACAATGACTGACAAAGTAATATGTAATAACAATTTATAAAATACTTGTATGGCAAAAAAAGACCAACTTACCTTAAGAGGGCCTTTGTATGGCAATAATCGTTCTCATTCCAAAACTATTACAAGAAGAAAATGGAATGTAAACCTTCAGTCATGCAAAATTAAAGATACTAATGGTAAAGTAACACGGATTCTAGTTTCAACTAAAACAATTCGTACCCTTAAAAAACAAAATCGTTTCTAATTTAAATTTAAGTTAAACTTAATCCATAAGCATATATGGATAAAAAATACGATATCACAGCTGTTTTGAACGATGATAGTTCTATTAATGCAGTAAGCGATAACTTCCAAATAACACTGGATGCACGACCAAAAGAAAAATCTAAAGGCATTAATCCTCTGTCAGCTTTTTTGGCTGGTTTAGCTGCATGTGAACTTGCAACTGCTAATGCGATGGCAGCTGCTAAGATGATAACTTTGAACAAGGCACTGATTAACATCAAAGGTTATCGTTTAACAAATCCTAGTGATGGTTATTTTGGCCTACGTGAACTTAACATTCACTGAGAAATTCACTCTCCTAATGAGGAAGAAGAGATTAAAGAATTCATTGATTTTGTAAGTAAACGTTGTCCTGCTCATAACACTTTGCATGGAACTAGCAATTTTAAGATAAATATTAGCGTTACTTTAGTCCACTAAAACTTATTAAAAAAGCGAAAAATACCTGTAATTTTGCAGGTATTTTTTTATTTAAAAAAAGGATAAATTTAAGAAATTAAATTTCGCTTTAGCAGTCGATAATTGATCATATGAAAAATAATATTAGTGATGTAAAGTTGGGACTGTTAGCAGCAAAAATTTATTGAAAATCTTGACGCTTTTTAGAGTTAACAGAAGATGACATTATCTCTATTGCACTTCATGCAGAGCAAGATTCTAAGAAGCGTTTTAATCCTGAATTTGGCTTAAGTTTTGACAACTATCTCAAATTAAATGGAGCAAATTTCATTAGATCAAGTTTTAGAAGTATGGTGAATAAAGTTGAATTGCTTGATTCTAAAAGTAAATACTCATTAGAAAAGCAAAACACAGTTCTAAATACACCTGAAAACTATTTACGGAGTTTAGAATTTAAAGAAATTATTACTAAAGCTTTTAATAAAGCTAAAAACGATCAAGAGAGAAAAGTTTTTTCTTTATATGTAAAGGGCTATAAAAACTTTGAGATAGCAAAAAAGCTCAATATTAGTCCTAGAAGAGTGAGATATTTATTAGATCTTTTTAAAAGCTACATCAAATTGCTAACAGAAAGATATGGATATTAAATAAAGATATTTTTCTTTTTAAAGAAATTTTCTACTAGTTTTCTAACAGCACTATCACTAGTTAATTTCAATGCTTTTTCAACTAATGATTTACATTCATTAATTGTTATTTTAGCAATAACCATTCTTGCTTTAAACATTGAACTTGCACTCATTGATAACTCTGTTAACCCTAAACCTAAAAGCAACGGTATTGCATATTGATCACTGGCCATTTCACCACACATTCCAGTTCAAACATTATTTAATTTACCACCTTCTACAACTAGTTTAATTAAGCGTAGTAATGCTGGATTTAATGGTTGGTATAGATAACTAACGTTTTTATTCATCCTATCAGCAGCAAAACTATATTGGATTAAATCATTGCTACCTATTGAGAAAAAATCAACATGTTTTCCTAAGCAATCAGCTGCTAATGCTGCTGATGGAATTTCAATCATTATTCCTAATTTAAATTTCTTAGTTTCATTAAATTCTTGTTGAACTTTTGTTAAAAGTTGCTTAACTTGAACTAATTCATCAAGAGTTGCAACCATTGGAAACATAATTCCTAAATTTCCATAATCAGAAGCTCTTAATAAAGCACGAAGTTGGGTCTTAAAAACAGCTTGTTTATCTAATGTTAAACGGATAGCACGATAACCTAAGAAAGGGTTATCTTCATGAGGAAATTGAAAATAATTTAGTTTTTTATCTCCACCAATGTCTAATGTTCTAATTATTACCAAATCATTTTTAGCTTTTTGTAAAACAGTTTTATAAGCTTCAAATTGAACTGATTCATCAGGTCAATCTTGACTACTCATATAGAGAAATTCAGTTCTAAAAAGACCAATTCCATTCGTGTTATACTCAACTGCTAAATCCATATCTTTTACATTACCAATATTAGAAGCGACAATAACTTCATATCCATCTAAGGTTTTTACTAATTTATTGGTATATTGTTTTAATTCATTTTGAAAGTTGGATTCCAACTCTTTTTCTTGTTTTCATTGAGTTATGTCTTTACTTGAAAAGTCAAAACCCACAATACCTTTTCTACCATTGATACCAACTGTTTTGCCATCTTCAACTTTACTGGTAATATTTTTTAAACCAACTATGGCAGGAATTTCCATAGAACGAGCCATAATGGCAGCATGACTTGTTTTACCACCACTCTCAGTTAAAAAACCCTTGACATACTTTTTATTAAGAGTTGCTGTTTGACTTGGTGTTAAATCATTAGCTACTATAATGACATCACTTTTAATCCTGATTAAATCATTAAGTTTTACTCCAGTTAAATAACTTAAGAGCCTTTGGTGTAAATCTAATATATCACTGGCACGTTCTTTAAAATACTTATCATCCATTTCACTAAACATTAAAGCTGTTTGTTGAAAAACATTATCAACAGCAATAACAGGATGGATGTTTTTATTTAGTTGTTGTTCTAATTGCTCAGTGATAGTAGGATCATTAAGAATTTGGATGTGTGCATCAAAAATCATTCCTGCTTCTTGATTAATATTCTTAACAGTAATTGTCTTAATCTCTTCAAGGTCTTTTTTTGCTTTTTGAAAAGCACTGCTTAAAAGCTTTTTTGCTTGGGTGGGTGTCATTTTGACATTTGTGTATTTTTTAACGTCAAATTGAGGTGTTTGAATAATGAAAGCTTTTGCAACAGCAATGCCATCTGAAACACCAATCCCAATTATTTTTTTCATAGGTTAATTGTTATTTTTTAATAAGGATTTTGCAGTCATCTCTTTTGGTTTGCTAAGGTTAAGATATTCCAAGATAGTAGGAGCAATATTAGCTAAAATTCCAGTTTGATTAAAGTTAACATTTTTGTCAGTACATACAAATGGTACAGGATTAATAGTGTGTTTAGTAACTGGATTGTTATTATTATCAATCATCACTTCTGCATTCCCATGATCTGCAGTTAAAAACATAGTTATTTGATTAGCTTTACAAAAATCAACTATTCGTTTAATTTGAACATCGAGTGCTTCAAGAGCTTTAATGCAAGCTTGATAGTTACCAGTATGACCTACCATATCAGGATTAGCAAAATTTAAAACAGTAAAATCAAAGTTATTAAGCTTTTCTAGTAGTGCATCAGTAATAGCTTTACATGACATTTCGGGAGCTAAATCATATGTAGCAACTTTTAAAGAAGGAATTAATGTCTTTGTTTCATTGCTGAGATTAACTTCAAAACCACCATCAAAAAAGAAAGTAACGTGAGCATACTTTTCAGTTTCTGCAATCCTCAATTGCTTCAAATTATTATTAGCAATTACTTCACCAAGACTATTTTTAATGGTTTGAGGTGGAAAAGCAAATTCGCTAGGTACAATTCCCTCATAATTCATCATTGTTACAAAAAATAAATTTTCTTTTCGTTTCAATTCAGGTTGATAGTTGTAATAATTGCTGTTAAAGATCAAATGGGACATTTGTCTTGCTCTATCAGGTCTAAAATTAAAGAAAATAACTCCATCATTATTGTTTAATGCAAACTGATCAGAATTTAAATTGGCATTAATTGCAGGATAAATAAATTCATCAGTAATTTGGTTCTGATATTGCGTTTCAATATAACCAATTGGGTCATTGAATTTATTTTTTGAAACTCCTAATAAAGCTTTATAAGCAATCATTTCACGATCCCAGCGTTGATCACGATCCATTCCATAGTATCTTCCCCCAATAGTTCCAATAACAACATTAGGATAGTTTTTTAGAAATATCATTAATTTCTCAAGATCTTGTTTTAAGCTACAAGGTGCTACATCTCTACCATCACCAAATAAATGTAATACTACCTTTGCATGTTTTGAAAACAATTCAATGAGTGCTAATAGATGTTCATTATGACTATGCACTCCTCCATTGGAAAATAACCCAATTAAATGGATTTTTGAATGGTTTTTTTCTACATGTTCTATGGTTTTTAAAAAAGCTTTATTTGCAAAAAAACTACGATCCTTAATATGTTGATTAATCAAAGAAAGTCCAGTATAAACAACTCGACCTGCCCCAATATTTAGATGACCTACCTCAGAGTTACCTATTTGACCCATAGGCAATCCAACTGCTTCCCCAGATGCATCTAAAAGTACACAAGGATATGAATTGATTAATTCATCTAGCATTGGGGTATTTGCATTTTGTACTGCATTACCATAAATAGCATTTGAGATCCCATAACCATCAAGGATTGCTAATAAAACTTTTTTATGCATATACCCTAGCCATTTCTAAAAAGTTTTTAATTTCTAAAGATGCTTTACCAACTAAAAATCCATCAATTTGTTCCATTATTGCTAGTTTTTGGATATTATTATGATCAACTGATCCGCCATATAGAATTGAGATATTGTTAGCAACATTTTCATCATATAAGTCATTAATATATTCCCTAATGGTTTTAATGGTTTGATTTGCAACTTCAGGAGTTGCTGTTTTACCTGTCCCAATTGCTCACAAAGGTTCATAAGCAATAACTAAATTTTTAATTAAGCTTTTGTCAATCGTATCTAAGCAATTAGTAAGATCAGTTTTAAGAAAGCTAATCTCTTGTCCTAAAGCCTCACCAATACATAAAACTACTTGCATGGATGCTTTTAGACAAGCAAAGAGCTTTTGATTAATAACTGCACTGGTTTCGTTATAGTATTTTCTTCTTTCAGAATGACCAATAATACTGTTGTTAACACCAATGTCTTGAAGTTGAGTAAAGCTTACAGTTCCAGTATATGAACCACTTTCAATAAAGTTAGCGTCTTGGGCAAATAAAAGGAGACTATCACTAATTATTTTTTTTATTTCAGTGAGATGAACATAAACAGGTGCTATCCCAATTTTGGCATTGTAATTAAGTTTATTTTGTTGAAATTGTTCAACAAAACTAACTGCGTCTTTTAAATTTTTATTTGTTTTCCAATTGCCAATTAAATACCTTGTGCGCATATGAAAGATTTTATAAGTTTTCAAAAACCATTTTCTTTTCCAACTAATTGATCATTAAGTTATGACTTGTTTTCAGTTCCATGTTTTGTTTGCTTATTGGTACGTCTATCATAGATATAGCCATCAAGCTTTTTAATAAAAGTAATGGAAAACAAAGCATCACGATCAAACTTTCTCACATCTTCTAAAAGCTTAGCAGCTTTAATAAGCAAACAATTAGTTACAAGCACTTGGGTTTTTTGGCGTGAATATCCTCCTTCAGCTTCAAACATTGTGATTGAAAATCACTGTTGATTATCAAGTAGATAGTTACGAATTTTTTCTATGTGCTTACCATAAACTTCTACTTTTACAAATTGATACTTAGGGAAATAAAAAGAAGTAAATAATCCCAACACAATGTTCATCAATAGAGTAAAAACGAGGTTTGGAGATAAAAAGAAAGCAACTCCAAATGGCTGGTGTTTATCATCACCAACATAAGATTGCACTGATAAACTACCAGTTAAATAAGTACCAATTACATAGCCAATAATAAAGCTAACTGTATTAATTAGCATCAAAATTCCACCAATGTCTTTGTATTTTTTTTCAGAATATCAGAATGCTAAAAAGTCAAGACCGCCTGTAGAAGCGTCAATAATTAAAATAACTGAATAAAAAACTGCTTGTAAAAACCCCCAAATAAGTCCATAAAAAAGTAAAGATACTTGTTTTTCAGCAGATTTTTCTCAAAATATAAGTTGTACTCCCTTTTCATTAATTAAATTTTCAAATCCACCATCTTTTGCTGTAGTTAAATTTGCAAACAAAAAGAAGTTATCTATTCCAGGGATGTATGAAAAGAAAAAACCAAAAAGATTTGAAACAGCTACAAAATAAAGGGTTAATAGGGTAAATTTTTTGGAGATTTTAAACCATCCAAAAATAAAGAAAGGAACATTAAAAAGAATTTGTGTTAACCAAAAAATAGCATTAAATATAGTTGCTGAATCAACATTAATATTTTGTGAAGTAATAAAAAAATTAACAAGACGAGCTAATCCTTGGCTAATGGAAGCCATACCAATGTCATAAAGTCCTGAAAACTGAACAAAAATAACACCAAGTAATCCTCAAAAAAAAGCAACTATTGTCAAAATTACAAGTTGTAAATAAAGCTTTTTAAGGTTGTATATAGATTGAAACTTAAGAAATGATCCAGAAAGATGAATCCTTACAAAATTACCTGAAATTTTGATGTTTTTATCTTTCATAGTTAAGAACAATTATTTTAATAATTTTGGTAATTAATAATTTCTTATTTACTATCTTATTAGTAATATTAAGCTTAGTGCAATAATGGCAACGAAAATAGAGCTAATAAAAGAATTGCGTAAATCAACACAAGCAAGTGTTATGGATTGTAAACAAGCTTTGGAAAAAAATAATGATGATTTTGAGAAAGCTGTTAAGTGATTAAGAGAAAATGGCATTGTTAAATCAACCAAAAAATTAAATAAGGTTGCAAGTGAAGGAATTATTGTTTTAAAAAGCAATTTACACAAGGCAATTATGGTTGAGATAAACTCACAAACTGATTTTGTAGCCAAAAATCAAGAGTTAAAAGAATTTTCAGATTTAATGCTTGAAAAAATATTTGAAAAAGTAAATCCAAAAACAGAATTAGTTGAAATTGAAAAAATTCAAATTAATAATGATGAAAAAGTTAGTGAAAAACTAGCATTAATTGCTTCTAAAACTGATGAGAAAATAGTACTTAGAAGAGTAGTTGTATTTGAAACTAAAACTAATCAAATTTTCACCTATTTACATGCCAATAAAAGAATTGGGGTAATTATTGAGATTCAAGGAAAACTCAACGAAGATGATGGTAAGCATTTAGCAATGCATATTGCTGCTAATTCACCACAATTTATTGATCAAAGTGATGTTAATCAAACATGACTTCAAAATGAAAGAAATATTATCCGTTCCCAAGCAGAATTAGAGGTTAAAGAAAATCCTAAAAAAGCAATTTTTTTAGAAAAAACTATTGAAGGTAGAGTTAACAAATTACTAATTGATACCTGCTTAATTAACCAAAAATACTTAATTGATGAAACTAAAACAATTGGTCAATTTTTAAAAGAAAAACAAGCTAAGGTTCTTAAATTTATTAGGTATGAAGTGGGAGAGGGGATTATAAAGGAAACTGTTGATTTTGTTAGTGAAGTAAATGCACAAATCAAACAATAAAATCCGCCAAAGAATAATCATTAAACTTAGTGGTGCTGGGCTAACCAAAGAAAATTCTCAACCCTTTTCTAATGATTTTTTTGAAACTATTATTAATCAATTAAAAGTTTTAAAAGAAAGCTATCAAGTAGGAATTGTTATTGGTGGGGGTAACATTATCAGAGGTAATAATTGCCAAGAATTTAACATTGCTGAATACCATGGTCATCAACTTGGTATTATAGCAACAGTAGTTAATGGCTATTTTTTAAAAGCAAAGTTAGATGCACATAATTTGAAAAGTGCTTTACTAAGTGCAATTAGTTGTCCTAGTTTAGCAGTGCAAATTCTTTCACAGCAAACTATTGATAAAGCTTTTGAAGAGAATGACTTTGTCATTTTTTCAGGTGGCACTGGTAATCCTTATTTTTCCACTGACACTGCATTAGCTTTAAGAGCAGTGCAAACAAAAGCAGTTGCTATTCTGATTGGAAAAAATGGTGTTGATGGTGTTTATACAGCTGATCCTAAAAAAGATAAAAATGCAACCTTTTTACCAACACTCAACTATGACCATGCCATTAAAAATGATTTGAAAATTATGGATATTACTGCTTTTACTATGTGTAAGGAAAATAATCTGAAAATAATTATTTTTAACATTAATGCTGAGAATGCATTATTAGATGCATTAAACAAAAAAGGTCGCTTTACTATAATTGAAAATAACTAATGACAAAAGCACATTACATTGATTTTTTTAAACAAGCAGCTGATAAAAAAATTCAATGATTAAAAGAAGAGTTAACAAAGATTAGAACAGGTAGGCCAAATCCTAAAATCTTTGATAATCTTTTGATTGAAAGTTATGGACAAAAAATGCCTTTAATATCTTTAGCTCAAGTGACTATTAATCCGCCAAGAGAAATAATCATAAAACCATTTGATCCTAAGAGTAATACTAATGCTATTTACAGTGAAATTCAGCGGGCAAACATTGGTGTTCAACCAGTTATTGATGGTGAAAAAATTCGTGTTAATTTTCCCCAAATTACTCAAGAAACTCGCTTAGAAAATATTAAGCACGTTAAAAAAATAATAGAGCAAATTTATCAAGAACTGAGGGTTGTAAGAAGAGATGCATTACAAATGATTAAAAAAGATAATCACAATGAGGATTTAGAAAACTCTTTAAAAGCTGAAATAGAAAAAATTAACAAAAATTATTCTAATCAATTAGAAGAGATTCAAAAAGACAAAGAAAAAGAATTGCTAACAATTTAAATGAATGAAAAAGCAAAACAATTCATCAAAAAGCGAACTTCAGTATTCATTGCTTTATTAGTTGTATTTTGCTTTTTTCTTTTAATTAGCGCATTTGCTGATGGTTTTAACTTTTGATCACCGTGATCAGCAGATTTCAATTCAAGAACATTAAAAGTAGAACAAGCAAGTGGTGTTACTAGTGTTATTAGTACTGAGATTAATGAAAACTTTAAAGCTGTTCGTTTCAGCTTTAGCATAATCATTATTTTAATTGTTGGGGTAATTGGTTCTCTGATGATTTGAGAGTTGTTCACAAACATACTAAAAAATAAACCAAAACTAAGCTTAAGTTTAACGTTGTTAAATGCTGGAATAATTATTTTTGGGATGATTGGTACTTTTGTTGTTGTTTATTTTTACAAATGAAATGCAACTGTTAATGGTATTTGAACATTAAGTTTTACTCTTTCTGTGGTTTTACTTTGAATAATTTACATTGCTTGCATGAGTAAAACAAGAATTAAGTTTAGCTTACAACTTTCATATAGCTTAGGAGCTATTGCTTGCTTTATTGCTAGCATAGGTACTATTTACTTTTCTGTTATCAGGGGTTGAACTACAATCTTTTTATTGATGAGTTTAGCAGTCAGTGTTGATACATTTTCTTTTCTTTTTGGAAAGCGCTTTGGTAAAAATCCTTTAATTAAAATTTCACCATCAAAAACATGAGAAGGAGCTTTTTTTGGCATCATTAGCACCATTGTTGTTGTTGCTTTACTTTGTGTTTTATATTCAATTCCTTTCTTTGTAGCAAAGCCTACTTTTAATCAAACAAATGGAATAGCGCTCAATACACCCCAAAATTATGATAGCCATAATCTTATTACCAATATTTTTTTAATTGCCTTTATCTCTGGAGGAAGTAGTTTTTATATCTACTGGTGGGTAAGCACTTTAGCTTTAATTTTTACAGGATCTGTTTTTGCAATAGGCGGTGATCTTTTTTTTAGTTATATTAAACGCTTAATTAGTATCAAAGATTTTTCTAAGGTTTTAGGTAAACATGGGGGAGTTTTAGATCGATTTGATTCAAGTTCTTTTTTAATTAGTTTCTTCTTTGTTTATCATTTAATAGCAGGAACCATTTCCAACCAAAGGTTGTTGATGGAACCTAATACTTATTTCAGTGCAATCACTAGTATTCAAAGCTAGTATTTAGAATTAATAAAGTATGACTCCAAAACTAAAGCTAAATAACAACATAAACTGAACCAAAAGAACAATTGATTCTTTGTTTGATTTAAAAAAAGGTGAAATGCTTGAAAAAGAGTTAATTACACCTGAGGGAAAATATGAATATTTTAACGGTGGTGTAAAAAATTCAGGAAGAACTGACAAGTTCAATACTTTTAAGAACACTATTAGTGTAATTGTTGGTGGATCTTGTGGTTATGTAAGGCTAGCTGATAAAAATTTCTTTTGTGGTCAAAGTAATTGCACATTAAATTTGTTAGATCCGCTTGAACTTGATCTTAAATTTGCTTACTATGCTTTGAAATCACAACAAGAAAGAATAGAGGCTTTAGCTTTTGGGACCACGATTCAAAACATTAGAATTTCAGATTTAAAAGAATTGGAAATTCCTTTCACATCAAATAAGAATGAACAGCATGCTATTGCAAATACTTTAAGTGTTTTTGATGAGAGACTAGAAAACTTAGCTTCTTTAATTGAGATTAACAGGAAACTAAGAGATGAATATGCTCACAAACTCTTTAGCTTAGATGAAGCTTTTCTAAGTCATTGAAAACTAGAAGCATTACAAAGCCAAATGCATGAAATTACTTTAGGGGAAATATTTAATTTCAAAAGTGGTAAATATCTAAAGAGCGAGGAGAGATTAGAAGAAGGGAAATTTCCTTATTATGGAGCGGGAATTGATAACACTGGTTTTGTAGCTGAACCTAATACTGAAAAAGACACAATTTCTATTATTTCTAATGGTTATTCACTAGGTAACATCAGGTATCATGAAATTCCTTGGTTTAATGGCACAGGTAGCATTGCATTAGAACCCATGAATAATGAAATCTATGTACCATTCTTTTACTGTGCTTTAAAGTATTTGCAAAAAGATATTAAAGAAAGAATGAAAAGTGATGATTCACCTTTTTTATCCTTAAAACTAGCAGGTGAAATTAAAGTGCCTTATGTTAAGTCATTTCAACTGCAAAGAAAGGCAGGAAAAATCGTCTTTTTGTTAGATCAAAAATTAGACCAATATAAAAAAGAACTAAGTTCTTTAACAGTGATTCGTGACACTTTGTTAAAAAAATTATTCCCCGATATGACTGAAAGAACTAAATCTATTAAGGATTATTAATCAAAAACTTAATTCTTTCTTTCTAAAATTACTTTAATATCTCTTTTCTTGCAAAATTAGATAATCTTTTCACACCAATTGAATAACCTGATTCAAAATATCCACCATTATTTTGATAGATAAAATTAACAAATACAAAAATTTACTTTCTTTATTTTTAATTTATCGATAAACAGTTCTTACAGCGCCAATATTAGTAACACTTTTTTTGGTTTAGCATTTACTTAATTTTTAGTTTCTTTAACAAATTGAATTGTTATAAAAATGCGATTATTTTCTTGGATTTTAACTGCTTAACTTTTTTTATTTTGATATAAAGTTAACTAATAGAAAAGTATTTATCTTCTTTAGTTTTAAGATCAAAATATATCAGGTTTTATTTTTAAAAAAATTAAAAAATCTTATTAAAGCAATGTGTAATAAAAAAACGGTAAAAGATCGATTGACTTTCCCTTAAAAGTTCTTGTTCTAATTTTCTTCACTTGTTCATTTGTTGAAAGTAATAAATTCAACTTTTCATGAGAAGTACTCATGTCAATTTTGATATCAAAAGGAAAGTTAATTGAAGCAGGTATACTACTAAAAGTACTTTCACTTACCCTCCTATTATCTGTTGGAGGAGTATAAGTAAAGATAACATCACCATCAAAATTAGCTTTATCACCAGTAAAATCACTTTCACTTACACCACTTGTACTAGCTAAAAAGGATTTGATTAATGAAGTACTAGTATTGTCACTACCAACTATACCAGTCATTTTTAAGTGAATTTGAACTTTAAAATCTAAGTTATTTTTTCAACTGTATTGAAAATTAACTACCTTTTGACTTTTAACTCCTAAAACTAAGGCGATTTGACCACTTATACCTGGATAAGTTTCATCAAAATATAAACCTTTTGCACTGATGTTAGGAGTAACATCTTCCTTTGATTTATTAACTCCAAATGCTTTAGCAAATCTGCTATAATCAAGTGGTTTTTCTAATAGTTGATAATCTAATAAAGTTGTTTTTCAACTGGCAAATACAGTATTAATTACCTCTTCCTTATCAGAACTATAACCCTTTTTTAAAAAAGTAACAGCATTATTTTTTGAAAGTTCTATATTGTTTCTCTGAAAATAAGCTTGTGCTTTTTCTAAACCAGGATCAGTTGATGAACAGGCTACAGATAAAGTACTAAGTGAAATTAATGGTAATAAAAAGATCTTTCTGAGTTTCATTACAAAATGGAATAAAGCACATATGGTAAAAGATCGATAGTTTGATCTTGGAAGTTTTGATCAGCTAATTGACCTACAAAATTACTTTGTAATAACTTTTGCATCAATTCATCTTTACCAATAATTTGTAACCTTAAATTGGTATTAAAATTAATTTTTCTCAATAGAGTATCAAAACTAGATTTGGAAAATAAATTACTGGAAGGTGGAGTATAAGTAAAAATTAAATCAGCTGAAATAGAATTTTTATCTTTTATATCACTATCACTTAATCCTATTTGACTCAAATATGATTTTGCTTGAGCACTGTCAAAAGTTCCAGTAGCTTGTAACCTTATTTGGACTTTGAAATCACGAGAACTGTTATAGTAAAAACTAAAATCTGTAACTGTTTGACTACTCAATTTAATTACATTATTAATAATACTTGCAACATTTTGCGTGTATCTTTCAACTAAACGTAAGCCTTTAACACCAGTGCTCGGTTCAACATCTTCCTTACTCTTACCACTGCCAAATGCTTTTACAAATCTACTTGGGTCTTGTTTTTCAAGAATCTTTTCGTCTTGCAAACTAAATCTTCAAGCATCTAATAGAACGTTTGTAGCACTTTTTGAATCCACTTCAAAACTATCTCTTAGTGAAGTAACTAACTCTTTCTTGTCTTGATTTAATTCACTATTTTTACTGAAACTATTTCTAAGTTGGTTTAAACTGGAAAAATTTGTTCCACTGCTTAAGTTAGAGCATGCTGTAATTAAAGAACCTAATACCATTAAAGAAGAAATGATGCCAGCTTTTGTTCAAAATTGTTTTTTTTAACATTGTTTAAGTTAACAGATTTTCTTATTTGTAATTTTTTGATCATTAATAGAGGTAAACTTCAACAACAATCATTTAGAAGTTTTGTTTCTATTTTTATCAATTAACAAATAGAAGGTTTCTATACTTAAAAAAACAAAAATAATCACTTAATTTTGAATTAATAACTTCTTGTTCTTGCAAGCCTAGATTATTGACATGAAACAGTTTTACTGCTTGAAAAGTTTCATTGGAAATCGATTCTCTACTTAATCTAATTCCAAGATTTTGAATTTGTGTTTTTATAAAAAAATGAATATTAGCAATTAAGTTTCAAACTATTTCTGTTTTTTGAAAAAGTCTAACTAAAAGATATAAAGAAGTCTGATTAAACAAAAAATGCTTAAATCTTTTTCCAAAGTTTCTAAATAAAACTAATATTATTTTTAAACAAAAAAGAAACAGTACAAAAAATGCAAATACTGATGCTTTTAAACTAAATTTAGATCTAAGAAAACTAACACTCATTGCGTTTTAAGCAAACTAAAAACAACAATTAAGAATGATTTTTCAAAAGTTGCAACTATAATTTTAAAACTTTTATTGATTTCTTTTGTATTAAAAACATTTGCACAACTTACTCTAAATTAATATCTTTTTACTAATAATAAGAGATTTTTTTAAAACTAATGGAATTACTAATTAAGTTCATAACTTAATTTGCCATATTTCCCATTAATAAGTTCATTAATAAAAATTTCACATGCTAAGTTAGTGTTTAGTTCATTAGCTTTCTTAATTAAGCCTCTCACTTTAGCAAATTTTTCCAAAAAGTTAATAAAGCTATCCGCTTCAAATGGTAAAAGCTGTTTGTAATGTTTCTTAAGATAATTAAAAGCAAACATTCCCACTTCTTCTATATTAACTACTTCTCTTCTAATAACATTAGTCAAAACTAGTTTATATCCAATTTGAATTTCATCAATTCTTTTCAAAAAAACTCCTGGGGTATCACTTAATAATAATTCAGGGCTAATTTGAATCCAATTTAATGATTTAGTAATACCAGCGCGGTTAGCTACTTTTAAGTGATTTTTATTTATCAAAAGGTTAATTAAACTAGATTTACCTACATTGGGCATGCCAATAACTGCTAATCTAAATTGTTTGATTAATAAGCCTTTTGCTTTTAATTGTTGTCTTTTATTTGCAAATAAAGTTGTTAATGTCTTTAGAACTTTTTTTTTGAGTTTAAAAGGTTCTTTTAATGAACCAAATAAGATCTTTTTATTTGGTTTGTATTGTGCTAAATCTGTCTTTAATGCCAGTATTAATTTTGGTTTATTTAAAAAATAACTAATTATTTCTGAATTATGAGTTAAAGTTGGTGCTCTAGCATCTACTATCTCAATGATGCCATCAATTTGACTAGATAACTTTTTTAATTGATCATGGATCTTTTTCATGTGACCCGGGAACCAATTAATTTTGGCGGAGGTATATGTGTCCATCTATTCCCCTGATTCTTGTAATAGATACCAAACAATCCTTGTCAATTTGTCTAATAATCTTAATTAAATGGGGAATTTCTACATACATGGAAACAGAAACTATCATCTTCTTTTTGAGTAAAGAATAACCACCAAGCGTTTCTTGAATAGATAAACTGTGATTAGCATTATCACTTAACAATGCTTTTCTAACTTCTTCAAGCTTATCAGTAAATACTTTAATTTCAGCAAAATTATAACGAGGGAAAAGATAACTAACTACTGTTCCTGTTAACAAAATTGAAAAAAAAGTTGCAATTAAATTAGGTGAGAAAAATAAACTAACTTCCCAAGCAGAATCACGATAATTATTGACATCTTGCAACAATAAACTACCAGCAACAAAAGAACCAATTAGAATAGCAATAATCAGAATAAAACTATTTACATAAAAAAGAATTGATCCTACTGATCTATTTTTCTTACGAGCATAATATTGGGTTAAGAAGTCCGCTCCCCCAGCAGAACCACCTAGTATGTAAAGTAATGAAACTGATATGCCATTATAAAAACCATAAATAGCTGCATAAATAAATGTGGAAATAATTACATTACCTTGGGAAGTATCACTTCATAAAAAAGGGACAAAACCGGCACTTTGATTTAAATCTTTCGCTGCTTTTCAAAAGTTAGTATCTGTTATAGAAGCTAACATTGGTGGTAAATTATCAGAACCTGGAATAATACTGATTAAAAAACCAAATACGTTAGATGCAACAACAAAATGGGTTGAAAGAATAGTAAAGTTTTTACCTATTTTTTTATAAGAAAAAATAATTAAAGGGATGTTGATAAAGACATATAAAAGCCAGTAAAGGATGTTAAAAATTAATAATCTTTGAGTTTCATCAAAACTTTTTAACAAAACAAACACTAATCTAGCAAAACCTTGAGTTAAAGAACTAATTCCAAAGCTATATAAACCTGTTTTTTGAATAAAAATAAGTAAAAGAAAAGCATTAATAATTGATAGTAAGTAAACTAATACATACTTTAATGGTTTTTTAGCCTCATAAAGATTGCTAAACATCAAAAAAGAGTTAGAAATCCTTACGCGTTTAGAACCAGATGCGACTGTTATCTTTGATTCTTTTTTAAATAAGTTGTTAAAAAATTTCATTTGTAACAAACTTTTTTAAGACTTTTTTTCTTTAATTTTTGCTGACTTACCAGATCTTTCACGCATATAAGAGATGTATGCTCTTCTTACTTTACCCCTGCGTTTTACTTCTATGTCTATATTAGGGTTGTGGATTTGAAAGTTTTTTTCAATAGGAATTCCATCAGTGGTTTTTCTTACCATGAAAGTTTCGCTAATCCCTCTTCCCCTTCTTCTTAAAACAGTTCCAGTGAAGTTTTGAACTCGAACTTTTTCTTTTTCACGTAACTTAATAGCAACATTAACTTCATCTCCTGCTCCAAATTCAGGAACATATTCCTTTAACTGTTTTTGTTCTACTGCATCAATTAATGCTTGTTTATTTATTTTTTTCATTTTTATTTTCTAAGTATTTTTTGTATAAATCAGGTCTGTATTTTGCAGTTTTTAAGATTTGCTGTTCTTTACGAAATGATTCAATCTTTTGGTGATCTCCTGAAAGTAAAACTTCAGGAACTTTATCGCCTTTTAAATCGTATGGCCTTGTATAAACAGGAAAATCTAATAGATTATCATTGAATGATTCACAAATAAGACTCTGATCATTAATAACTCCTTTAATTAATCTAACAGTAGCATCAATAACACTTAGTGCTACAAGTTCCCCACCACTTAAAACAAAATCACCTAAAGAAACAATTTGATCAATATATTTATAAATTCTTTGATCAAAACCTTCATAGTGACCAGATAACAAAATTAAGTGTTCGTATTTTGTAAGTTTTTTAGCACAATTCTGAGAAAATTGTTCACCTTCTGGGGAGAGTAAAACTACATGAGAATTTGGGGCTTTATAAAAATTTAAACAATTAATAATAGGTTCAGCTTTTAAAACCATGCCACTTCCTCCACCATAAGCCATATCATCCACAGTTTTATGTTTATCATTGCAAAAATTTCTTCAATTTACTACTTCAAATTGAACTAAATTTGCTTTTTGAGCTTGTAACATAATAGAACTATTTAAGTAAGGCCAAATAGTGTTTTCAAAAAGTGTTAAAACAGTGATTTTCACTACTTTTTAGGACTTGTTTCTTTCTTATTTTTACTTTCAATAAATTTCTTCCACAAACCAGATTCACTAAATAAAGAACGGACTGTATCAGTTGGAATTGCCCCTTTATTAAGTCAATCTAAGGCAACAGTTTCATCTAATTTACACTTATTTTCCTTTAAAGCTGGATTTAGATGTCCAATTAAAGCGATATACTTTCCATTACGCTTTACTCGCGAATCAACCGCTACTATTCTATAAAGCGGATAGTGTACTCTTCCCATCCGCATCAATCTTATTTTGACCAATGATTTTTTTCTTAATAAAGCGGCTAATTATAACTTTTTAAAGTTCTATTTTATCTATGCTTAAGAATAACTTAATCAGCTATTTTTTATTCGTCTAGTTAATAAATTTAATCATCCAATAAGGCCCGATTTTCATTTTGCATGTCATCTGCAAACTCATTATTTTTTTAGATAAATAAGTTCTTATCTTTATATCTAACAAAGTCTTAATTATTTTCTGTTGTTTAGCATATTATTTTAAGGCGTTAAACTTGTTTTCAGAATTAATGATGAAATAGTTGTTTTGCTATTCACAATAGCAAAACTTAAATTTGAATTATGTTTTTGTTTATTAATCTGTTCAATATGTTCTTCTCAAATTAACCTATATTTTTATCGGTTAATTCTTTTTTAATTTCATATAAGTAGATTAATGTAGTTCCACTATTAACAAATTTTTGTTTATTTTTAAGGAATTCCAATAGTTTTTGTCACTTTCATTTGGGAGGAGAGATTTACCATTTTTAATTGAATTAATTACAAAATTTTTTTTAACAAATAATTAGTTGTTTAATAATCGAAATTATTAATTAGTTTTTTTAGCATTCATACTGTAATTGGATTTTTCTAATTATGAGTACTTTTCAATAAATTTGACCAACTTATTTTGTGGTGGATTAGCGAAATATTTATCCATAAACAGATTAGTGTGAATTTGACCAAAAGCAATATTAATTAAACCTGCTAAGGCAGCATTTGCAGTTAACAATCAAATAAAAACTTCAATGTTATTTGTTTGAAGTGTTATTGCTTGAAAAATAAAAAGTAAAGGAATAAATACAAACAATCCGTGTGTTAAAGAGACAATTCAAGAATAAAGCACTCTGTTAGTATTTTGAAAATATTGTTGACTATTAGCGCCTGTGGCTACAAAGAAAACTTGTGCTTGCACTATTAATGAAAAGTAATTTGCTAAATCCAAATTTTGATCTGAAACATCAAAAAAACTAGATAAGATCTGTTTTCCAAAAGCAACTGCTGTTAACAAATAGATTAAACTACCGAACGATATACAGATAATAACTGTATAAATGTTAATTTTTTTAATTTCATCATATTTTTTTTGTCCAAACTTATATGATGAAACTGTTCTAACTCCTTGTAATAAACCAAAAATAGCTGCTGAAGCTAAATTACTAATAGCAATAGGTCCAGTTAAAAGTGTCAGATAAAAAACATCATTTTTATCAGTAGTTGCTTTTGTCAAATTAACCAAAAAACTCTCATAAAATGTAGTAACAATAGAAAGTGATCCATTTCTAAAAAAGGATGCCATTCCTATTAATGAAACTACAACTAGTAGATTAAAGTCAATTTTGTTTAATTTAATAGTTTTAAAAGTTAAATAAGTAAGATTTCTTTTGTTTAAATAAATTAGATAAATAATATAAGCTAAAAAATTAATTAAGTATCCTAGTATTCCAGCCACAGCTGATCCTATTACTCCTAAAGAAGAATATCTAACTAATAAAAAAACTATTAATATGTTAATCAAATTAGCAATAGGCGGAACAATTGCAATAAAAAGTTGTCTTCCCTCTGATTGTGCTAAATAAAAAAACAACCTTGAAAGCATAGGAATGATGTTAAGACCAATCAAAATATAAACATATTCAGATGCTACATCAATAGCCTTTTTGTTAAAAAACTGTTGGAAGCTATTAGCTTGAAAATTTTGTTCAAAACTTGATTGATCAAGATTATAATGCAACCATTCTTTTGCAAAAGATAAAACCAAAAATTGGGTAATTAGTCCAAATACAGTTGTTGATATTAATCCGGTATTTCAAGCTTCCTGAATTTTATTTTGATCATTTCTACCAATTGCTTTAGAAAAAATAACTCCAGTTCCTAGAGGAATAAAAATATTAATGGCGTTTAACAAAACAATCAAAGGTTGACTAATATTTAAAACAGTTTTAATAAATTGTTTAATATTAAGTCCAGAGCTTAAAAAACTATCACTTTTATAAAAAGCAGAATTTTTAAATTCATCAATTAAACTCTGATCAGTAAAAATAGAATCAGGATTAAGTTCACTTCTAGGAACAAACTTAATCACCATGATTTGATCTATAAATACATAAGCAGCACTAAAAAGTGCAAAGAAAAAAGTTGGAACAGTAAATCTAAGAATAGTTAGAAAAAGCTGTTTTGATTCAAAAACATTTTTAATTAGGAGTTGTTTTTCAAAACGATCCCTTTTACTGTTCACTTATTTATTTTTAAAAAGATGGATGTAATCCTTGTATCCTAATTTTTCCATCTCTTCAAAAGGAATAAATTTTAAAGCTGCAGAATTAATACAATAGCGCAATCCACCTAATTCACTCGGTCCATCATTAAAAACATGTCCCAAGTGGCTATCACTGTTTTTAGCACGAACTTCAGTTCTTATCATTCCGTGAGATTCATCACGGTAGTTAGCAATTAAATTTTTATCAATGGGTTTTGAAAAAGCAGGTCAACCACAACCAGATTTAAATTTATCAGTTGAAATAAAAAGTGGTTCACCAGATGTTATATCAACATAAATTCCCTTTTCAAAATTGCGGTTATATTCATTAATGTAAGGTGGCTCAGTGTGAGCATTTTGCGTTACATCAAACTGGAGTTTGGTTAAAGTACGTTTTAGCTCAGCTTCACTCTTTTTTTGGTATTTACTCATTTGGAATGTTGTTTATTTAAATATACATCAATAAATGGTTTTCCTACTTTGATCTTAGGATTAATCTCAATTATACCCTCATTTTTCTGTTTTAAATTAAGTTCTTTTTCAGAACATAACATGCCAACTGAATCAAAACCAGCTATTTTAGTTTTTTTGATAACTGTACCGCTAGGTAACACTCCACCTACTTGTACTAAAACTGTTTTCATACCAACTCTAACATTATTAGCTCCACAAACAATATCCAAGCTTTTTGTCAAACCAGTGTTAACTTTACACCTTTTTAGATGGGTGTTTGCAATAGGAATAACTGAAACAACTTCACAAACAACAAAAGGAACTTTATTTGCTAATGAAATAAGATCATAACCTAAAAGCTCACTTATTCTTTTCATTATTTTTAATGAAGGATAGTTTAGACCTTCATTAAAGCGGTGTGATAAAAAAACTTCTTAAAACTTTTTTTGATATTAAAAAAGTTAAAACCAGTAATTCTATTTGCATCATTAACAAAAAAACTTCAGTCTTTGTCATTTTGTTGGCGTAAAGTTGTTTCACTTCTACTTCCTATGATGCCAAACATACAGTTTTTTAATGTTTCTTTACGATAAAAGATAGAAACAAAATCTTTAGATATATCAAACATAAAAGTTAGTTATTCTGTTTGTATTAAAAAGGCATAACTATTGATACCTGTGTGTGTACAAATTACAGGTGAAAGCAAGTGCTCACTTACATCAACTGCATTGTTGAGAAGCGTAACAAATTCTTGCTTTATGAGTTGATTTTTATCAGTTTCAAACATTGTTGTCAACAAAGCCGCTCTTCTGAAATTAACTTCTTTTTTTAATAGCTTTTTTTCTAAAAATTGAACTGCTAACTTATGAGCACTGCTAGCAGATTGTGCTTTGTTAAAAAACTGCAATTTGCCTGTTTCACCAAGGAAACTAATTAAGAGATGAAATTTAAAGCTTTTGATAATAAATGACTTTAAATTAGATAATCTTCCTCCAGCTACTAACGGTTTTGTATCAGTTACAAATAAAATTGCACCGCACTTATTACGGAAGTTATAAACAAATTCATCTAAGCCTGCTCTTGAATACTGGTTGTTTTTAAGTCAAACCTTAATATCACTAATCAATCAAGCTATTAAAACTTCAACTATTCTGCTATCTAAAACATGAAACTTGTCTTCAAATTCCTTTTCAACAATCTTTCAATTTAAATAGGAGGTTGAGATCTCTTTATCAATAGGGATTCCTATGATAAGATCATAATCATTAATTATGCTCTTAACTTTGTCACGAACCTCTTCTTCAGAAGTTTGTGATGTTGAAAACTTAACACCTTTAGGGGCGTTAATCATCTTATCAGTTAAGGTTTTAAGATCAATGTTAAAACCTGATTTGAATGTTTCTTGGTGTTCAGCAATTGTTTCAATAATATAAAGCGGTAAAACATAGAGATGACTATTTTTATCTTCCTTTAGATTACTGACAGAATCAACTAAAAAAGCGATCCTCACTATTCTAGAACTTCTGTTACAGTGCCTGCCCCTACAGTTCTACCACCTTCACGAATTGAGAACTTACTACCTTTTTCACAAGCGATAGGAGCAATTAACTCAACAGTAATAGAAGCATTATCACCAGGTAGAACCATTTCAGTATTTTCAGCTAAAGCAATAGAACCAGTTACATCAGTGGTACGGAAATAGAATTGAGGACGGTAACCGTTTAAAAAACCAGTGTGTCTACCACCTTCTTCTTTCTTTAAAGCATAGATCTCAGCTTTAAATTTCTTGTGCGGTTTAATAGAGCCTGGTTTTGCTAAAACTTGACCTCTTTCAACTTCTTTACGTTCAACACCACGTAATAATACCCCAGCATTGTCACCAGCCATTGCTGAATCAAGTTCCTTTTTGAACATTTCAATTCCAGTAACAACTGCTTTTCTAATTGGTTTTAAACCAACAATTTCAACTTCTTGACCTACTTTGAGTTCACCTCTTTCAACTCTTCCTGTAACAACTGTACCTCTACCAGTAATGGTCATCGTATCTTCAATTGCTAATAAGAAAGGTTTATCTACTTCACGTGTAGGAGTTGGAATCCATTCATCAACTGCTTTAATCAAATCATGGATCTTAGCCTCCCACTTTGGATCACCTTCCAATGCTTTTAAAGCTGAGCCATAAATAATAGGAGTGTTCTTACCATCAAAACCATAGGAAGTTAACAGATCACGTACTTCTTCAGCAACAAGTTCTTGTACCTCTTCATCACTAGCAATATCACACTTGTTTAGAAAAACTACCATTTTAGGAACCCCTACTTGGCGGGCAAGTAAGATGTGCTCGCGGGTTTGGGGCATCACACTATCAGTTGCTGAAACAACTAGAATAGCTCCATCCATTTGTGCAGCACCTGTGATCATATTTTTAATGTAGTCAGCATGTCCAGGACAGTCAACATGGGCATAGTGACGTTTGTCAGAAGAATATTCTACGTGTGCAGAGTTAATTGTGATTCCCCTTGCTTTTTCTTCAGGGGCTTTATCAATTTCATCATAACGCGTTGCAGCTGATTTTCCTTCCTTTGCTAAAACTGTACAGATAGCAGCTGTTAAAGTGGTTTTACCATGGTCAATGTGACCAATGGTACCAACATTGACATGTGGTTTGGAACGGTCAAATTTCTCTCTTGCCATTTGTTTAAATTATGTTGTTAATTTTAAATAAGTTTAAGATAAGCTGGAGATAATGCTTATAATCTTCAAGGACTTAAATTTAGTGAAAACAAACAATTGCCAAATTATTGGCTGATGAAAACAACTTTCCTTACCACAAAAGACATTCTTAAGTTTCATTCCCTTATTTTTGGTCACTAGTGCTTTTGTTTTAACTGGAATTGTTGAAAGTCTTTTAACATTTGGAACTATTATTGAACAAATTGATAAATTCACTGATCAGACTAATGTGATGTTATTAATTTATGCAGTTATCTACACTTTTAATCCAAAAAGTTGATTGTTAAAAAACCAACAATTCTTTTTAAGTGCATTAGCTTATATATTATTTACTTTTATTGGCTATAACCTAATTTTGTCAATAGCTGGTATAGCTTATAAATCAACAAATCCATATAAGTTAACAAGTAGTATTTTTCTCCATGTAATTGCACCAATAGCATTCTTCATAGCAAGTTTTATCAAAATAAAACATGAGAAAGATGTCAATATTAACATGTTCTTTAAAAGCCTATTATTATTCATGATCTATCCTTTAATATATGGGCTTTATTTAGTAACTATTCCATATGTAAGGCATTATCTTTTTAATGGTAGGCCATCTACTTATACCATTTATGGCAGCATTACAAATACTAAAAATAATCCTTTTGCTTGATTAGTTGTATTTGCAGTTTTATTTATCTATTTCCCCTTGAGTTACTTAGCTATATATCTATTACAACTTAAGTTAATAAAAAAAGCCATACAACCGCAATTTAATTTGCCTTTTACATTAAATAAATGAAAACAAAAATAAGAAAAGCAGTTATTCCTGCTGCTGGGTTGGGTGTTAGGTTACTACCAGCAACAAAAGCAATTCCCAAAGAGATGTTACCATTGGTAAATAAACCTACTATCCAATACATAGTAGAGGAAGCAGTTAAAAGTGGCATTGAACAGATTCTTGTCATTGTTTCATCCAAAAAAACAGCTATATTAGATCATTTTGATTATGATCTGATCTTAGAAAATGCCTTAATTCAAAAAAATAAATTGCAGGAGCATAAAGAGATTGAAGATATTGCTAATTTAGCACATATCTTTTTTGTTAGACAAAAAAATCAAGATGGTTTGGGAGATGCAATCTTGTTTGCTGAATCTTTTGTTGGTAATGAAGACTTTGCAGTATTGTTAGGTGATGATGTTGTTTTTAGTAAAGAACCTGCTTTAAAACAATGCTTGGAAGCTTATTATGAAACTAATTGTCAAACAATCGGTGTACAAGAAGTAGATCCTTGTCATGTTGATAAGTATGGAATTATCACCCCTGAAGGTGATTACAAAAATAAAGATCTTATTAAGGTTTTAGCAATGACTGAAAAACCTAAACCAAAAGATGCTAAAAGTAATTTAGCAATCTTAGGGCGATATGTACTCAAACCATCTATTTTCAAAGCACTTAGAAGTGTACCTTATGGAGTTGGTGGTGAGTTGCAACTAACTGATGGTTTAAATTTTTGTTTGAAAAATGAAAACTTTTATGCAAGAAAGTTTACTGGTACTAGGTTTGATGTTGGCACAAAGAGTGGTTTTATTAAAGCAAATTTATTTACTGCTTTAAACAATAAAGATATTAGTAAAAAAGAAGTTTTAGAACTTTTAAATTTAGTTAAAGCTTAATACCATTTAAAGTTAAACCAAGGAAGTTTTCATTTCTAATCAATCGACTAAAAGGACACATTTCATGGGCTTTTTGAATTAGTTTTTTACCAACTTCTTGGTCATTACTATTAGTAGTTAATTCAACACCAGCCTTAATGTGAAATAGTCCATTTTCTTGATGGAGTTCTACTTTAACACTTACAACTGGTTTTTTTGAAAAACTAAATTGATGTTGTTGCATAACAACAATTACTGCTTGAGAAAAACAACTTGCATAAGCAGATGCAAATAACTGCTCAGGATTATTTTCTGTTTGAACTGATAAATCAGGTTTGGGAAAACTAAGTTTTGTTTGAAAACCATCTAAAGTTTTAACACTACCTTCTCTGCCAGTTTCAGTTTGTGCAACAGTTTTATAAATCAATGCCATGTTAATTAATATAGATAATATTTTAGTAAAAATGTTAAATAACATATTGCAATTTCTCAAAGAAAGAGAACTTTATTCACAAGCTAATTTTGAAACAGAACTAGATAACCATTTAAAAGAGAAAAAAAATAACTTTTATGTTGGTTTTGATCCAACTGCTAATTCTTTACATATTGGCAATTATGTTTTAATTCACATTGCAAAATTATTAAAAGACATGGGGCATACTCCGCACATAGTTCTAGGGAGTGCAACTGCTTTAATTGGTGATCCTACTGGCAGAATTGAATTAAGGAAAATTTTAGAAGAAAAAGAAATTGTAAAAAACACCAAAACAATTAAAAAACAAATCAAACAGTTTTTAGGTGATGTAATTATTCATGAAAACAAAGTTTGATTAGAAAAACTTAATTACATTGAAGTTATCCGTGAATTAGGTGCTTTTTTTTCAGTTAACAAGATGTTAAGCACAGACGCATTTAGTGCTAGGTGAGAAAAAGGACTAACTCTAATGGAATTAAACTATATGATCTTACAAGCATATGACTTTTATTATCTACATAAAAACCATAATGTCACTTTACAAATAGGTGGAAGTGATCAGTGGGCTAATATTTTGGCTGGTGCTAACTTAATTAAAAGAAAAAATAATGCTAGTGTTTTTGGATTAACTGCTAATTTATTAGTTAAAGCTAACGGAGAAAAAATGGGTAAAACTAGTAGCGGAGCATTATGACTTGATGAAAATAAAACTAGTGTTTTTGATTTTTATCAATACTGGATTAACCTTGATGATCAAAGCTTAAAAAAGACTTTTTTAATGCTAACAATGCTTGATAAAAAAGTAATAGATGAATTGTGTAATTTAAAAGGCCCAAAAATTAAACAAACCAAGCAAATGCTAGCCTTTTTAATTACTGAATTAATCCATGGCACTAAAAAAGCAAAAGAAGCACAACAACGATCTGAACTAATATTTAGTAATCAACCAGATCTTGATATTAAGTTAGTAAAAACAAGCACTAATCTAATTGATTATTTAGTTGAAACTAAATTTATTAAAAGTAAATCAGAAGCAAGAAGATTAATTAGTCAAAAAGGTTTGACAATTAACAATAAACACGTTTTAGACTTAAACCAAATAATTGAATGAAAAGAAGAGTTACAAATTATTAGAAAAGGTAAAAAAAGTTTTTTAACAATTAAAACTGTTAATTCTTAGCTAATTTATCTTTAACTTCTTTTTCTATTTCAGTTTCAACACTTTTTTGACTAGAGCTTTTACTTTCTGGTTTTTTGATTAATTTGTTATGAAGTAAATCAACAACTTTCTGCATTGAATTTAATGTTTTGAAATCATAGCTTGCTTGGAGTTTAATGTTTGTAACTAGATCATCAAATGCTTCATTCACTTTTAGTTTAGTATCCATAAAGGTTGTAGGCACACTCATAAACAAGTAAGTATGAACTGTGTCATTATAGACATTAAATTTGGCATATACATTCAAAGGATTAAAAAGCACTTTATTTAATACCTCTGTATCTAAATTCTGAAAAGAAAAATTTGAATCTTTTTCAACAAAAAGTGAGATGTTTTCTTGCTTTTTGTTTTCAGTAAGTGCTTCAAACTGAGCCACATTCTTATTTAAAGAATAGTTAGCATCAGTTAAAAAGAAATGATTTTCACTATTAATTGCTGGTGTAATAGCAATCAAGCAAGCTACTTTTTCTGTTTTATTACTGCTTCTTTTAATTGCATAAATATGACCAAAAACAAATTCACTACCATCTTTATAAGTAACTTTAAATTGTCTTGGAAGTGGTTCAAAATTGTAAAGAGCAGTTGGATAAAAACTTGGTAATATATCGCTGCTTATAGGACCTTGTTCAAAAAATTCAAATGATTCTATTGCCTTGAAATTACCCATCTCTTTTTGTCATAAATTAGTTCTGTTTTCTTTGTTAACTTTTTTTAATAGCTTGTTTCTTTTAAAAAGAGCAGCAAAATGGATAACAAATGCTAAAAACAAAACAACACTACCTAAAACAATTAAAAAAAGTGATGCTATATTTGGTATTTCATTACGTGTATAACTATAAATACCAAATGAGATAGCAATAACACTAAAAAGACCACAAAGTCCAATTACTCTTAGAAAAGCATTGAGTTTATTTGGTGTCAAAAAGAACTTGTTAAATTTAGTTAGATCTGACATATTTGTATAAAAGATTGTATGAAAATATAAACCAAAGCAAGCTCAACAGTTGTTTTATTACAAGATCTTTTTCCTAAAAACTGCAAGTTGCCAAACTTAGCACGCATCTTTATTAAACGAAGATAGAGCTCATCAAATTTTATATCAAGTATTTTGTATCTTTTGTTTGTTTTGGAAATAAAAGTGCAAAAGTACTTTAGAAAATAAAAAATCAGATCCCAAATTCGTTTTTGTCCTAAACTAATAGTTTTGTTTTTTAGTAATACTTCAGTTTGCTTTAAAACATTTTTAAAAGTAATAACAAGATCATCATTACTGTCATTTAAATAAGTTTGTATGTTTTCAATTCAAATCAAAATGTAGTGATATTCACTGTCAAACAATTGGGGATTATTTTTAATTACTGTAAAAAAATCAGTAATTGTTTTACTTTGATCATTTAGTACTTTAAAACAATTCCAAGCTTCATTACCATAACCAACTTCTATTGCATTTAATTCTTGCTTAAATGATAGTAAGTTAACCAAGAAGTTATCAATAAAATCAACAACACTAACTGTTTGTTTCACTTTCTGGTTTTACTTCAGATTTATTTAGTTTTTGCTTTGCTTGTTGTTCTTGCTTTTGCAATAAGATTTCTGGTGGTAGTTTAGTGTTTTTATGGATGAAGTCAATATCACTTTTCAAAATAGTTTCAGCAATTAAAAGTGCTTCTACAAGCAATTCTAGTTCCTTACGGTTACTCTTAATGATTGTTTTTGCTTTCTTATACTGTTCTTCAATAATGAAATTAATCTCATTGTCAATATCTTTAGCAGTTTGTTCTGAATAAAGTTTTACATTAGAAGGGAGTGTCCCTTGACTTGGTACATATTGCACTTGACCTAATTTAGACATCCCAAGCTGGGTTACCATTGCTCTTGCAATATTAGTTGCTTTATAAAAATCGCTAGAAGCGCCAGTAGTAATTTCTAAATTACCATAGATTTCCTCTTCAGCAGCTCTACCGCCCATAGCAGTTGCTATCATTGCAAGTAAATCAGATTTTCTTTTTAGGTTAAGATCACCACTCTTAGGTGTTGAAAGTGTGTAACCCCCTGCTTGACCACGAGGAATAATGGTAATCTTTTGTACTTCATCATTACTGTGGACATGTAAACCAACCAAGGCATGACCAGCCTCATGATAAGCAACTAGTTTTCTATCTTCATCACTAATTACACGTGACTTTTTAGCAGGACCAGCTATTACTCTATCAATTGCTTCATCAATGTCATTAATGTTAATTGTGGTACGGTTGTCTCTAACTGCTAACAATGTAGCTTCATTGATAACATTTTCTAATTGAGCACCTGAAAACCCAGGAGTTCTCTTAGCAACATCTAAAAGACTTATCTTAGAAGAGAGATTTTTATTTTCAGCATGAACTTTTAAAATCCCTTCCCTTTCTTTAATATCAGGGAGATTGATTTGAATATGTCTATCAAATCTTCCAGGTCTTAATAATGCATCATCTAATACATCTAACCTATTTGTAGCTGCCATTACAACAACACCTGTTCTGCTTGTAAATCCATCCATTTCAGCTAACAATTGGTTTAAGGTTTGCTCAACAACAGAATAAGAAGAGAGTTCAACTCTACCCCGTTTAGAACCAACTGAATCAATTTCATCAATAAAAATAATACAAGGAGCAGCCTTTTTAGCTTTATTGAAAAGATCTCTAACTCGTTTAGCACCAACACCAACAAGCATATCTTCAAATCCAGAACCCGTTGATTGAAAGAAAGGAACACCAGCTTCACCAGCTACTGCTTTAGCTAATAATGTTTTACCTGTCCCAGGTGGACCGTATAAAATTACCCCACGTGGGGATCTTGCTCCCATCTGGGCATATTTCAATGGATTTTTTAAATAATCAACTATCTCAAGCAACTCATGCTTTTCCTCTTGAAGTCCAGCAATATTGGTAAATTTCACAGTTGACTTAGCCAACTTAGCTTGGGTTTTGCCAATAGAAAAAATATTATCTTCTTCTCTGCCCCCTGCAGATATACCCCTAGCACTTCTTCAAAAGAGTAAAAAGAAAACTACAAAGATAATAATTGGTAGCAAGCCAAACAAACCATTTAATACATCTCTAGCTCTAGTATCAGGAGCAATGAAAGTACCAAGGGTTTCAAAACCTGCAATACTCTTTGTGTTATTACTAGAACCACCATTCATCATGGTTCCATTACTATTAACGGTAATCTGACCATTACTTTGGTTAATTGATAAGTTAGCAATATTAAAGATAACATTGCCATTACTATTAACAGTTTTGTGAGCAGTAACAGTTAATGGACTATTTAAACCATCAAAGGTAATGGAAACTTGGAGAATGGTATCAGTAACATAAGTTGAACCATTTATTTGTTTAAATGTCAGTTCATTACTAAAACCGCTTACTTTTGCTGTTAAAGTGCTGTTACTACCTCCATTTAATTTTCAGCTTTCAACTACTGCAGTAGCAGCTCTTGGACTGAAAATATAAGCTAAAACACCAATAACAACAGCTAAAATGATGACTCATCAAAAGACTTTTCAAGCAGTTTTACGTGAAAAATTATTTTTTTCAGTAGTTGTTTGTTCTACTAAACCCTTATTTCTTTTTTTCATCTATGTTAGTTTTTGACCGATTTGGGTTTTTTTGGTTTGAACTACATTAACTGTAATTATACTGCCAATGGTAATGAAACTAATAAGTGTTAATAAAGTGACGAAAATTATCTTTTTATGTTTACTTAAAAGTGCAATAAAAGCCTTGAACCAACGCATAAAATTTTAATATCTGTTTTAGGGATTGTCTGGTTCAAACACACCAACATAAGGTAGGTTACGATAAAAACCATCATAGTCAAGACCAAAGCCAACCAAAAAATTATCTTTTACTTTAAAACAAGAAAAATCAATATTAATATCAAAGGCTTTGGGTTTAATCTTTTCAATTAAGCTAATTAAAGTTATTGATTTAGCATGCCTTGTTTTTAGAAGATCAATAACTAATTTAATAGATCTACCACTATCAACAATATCTTCTATTAAAAGGATGTCTTTATCTTTAGGGTCATGGGACATATCAAGCACAATCTTAGGTGGTTGTTTTTGTACATGTGAACCATGATAAGAAGCAACTGCCATAAAATCTAGTTGGAGGTCAAAACTAAATTTACTTATCACTTTGCCAAGGAAAGGGATGCAACCTTTTAGAATGCCAAGAACAATTACCTTTTTATTATTAAATTTAGCATTGCACCAATTAACTGCTTTTTGACAGCCTTCTTCTATCTGTTGTTCATTAATAACAATAGATTTAATACCCATCTTATTTAGTTTTTTGACGTTCTACTAAAACAACAGCTAAGCAATTAATTTCATTACTGTCTAAAGGTTTTCTAACTTTGAGATTAATTGTTAATTCTGAAATTCTTAAAGCACTACAAATAAAAGCAAAGATAGCGTGTTTATAATCATCAACCTTTTGCTCTTGAGGAATCTCTAAGGAGATATCAATATTATTGATAATTCAGTTTTTTCTGATGAAATTGTAAGTTCTTGCTAAGACTCTTGGTGCTTCTTTTTTTGCAGTACCTTTAAATTGGACTGTTGATTTTCCTTTATTGAAAACAATATGACCATCACCTAATGCAGTTGCACCAAATAAAGCATCAGCAACTGCTAATTGGATAACATCACTAACTTCATCACTGTTTTCAAGATCATAAATATATTTAGAATTCTCAAAATCAACACCGCCTAACCAAAATTTATTTTTACTTTCTTTCCTTAATTTTATGTGGTATTTTTTGCTTCCTAGGCCAACTCTTAACTGCATTGTTACAAATAATTATAATATCGCTCATCTTTAAATAACAGTGTTGTTTTGTAATCCAAAAAAAGTAAATTCAGGCAACAGTTTTTTGACTTCAAATATCCTTATTTAGACAAAGCAAAATTTATTAAAGTGAACCAAAATAAAATTGAAGTATATCTCTAGATAAATAAATATGAAAGGACCTAAAATTGCAATAGTAGGATCAGGTGCTGTTGGTACTAGTTTTCTATATGCTGCAATGACTCGTGCACTTGGTAGTGAATACATGATTATAGATATCAATGAAAAAGCTAAAGTTGGTAATGTATTTGATCTTCAAGATGCTTCCTCATCATGCCCAAATTTTGGCAAAGTAGTTGCTGGAGAATACAGTCAATTAAAAGATTATGATTTTATTTTCATTAGTGCAGGAAGACCTCAAAAACAAGGTGGGGAAACTAGGTTGCAGCTACTTGAAGGCAATGTAGAAATTATGAAAAGCATTGCCAAAGAAATCAAAAAATCTGGTTTTAATGGAGTTACATTAATCGCTTCAAACCCAGTTGATATCATGTCATATACATATCTTAAAGTTACTGGATTTGAACCTAATAAAGTAATTGGCTCTGGTACTTTACTTGATAGTGCAAGATTAAGATATGCAATTGCAACTAAGTACCAAATGAGTTCAAAGGATGTACAAGCATATGTTATTGGTGAACATGGTGATAGTTCAGTAAGTATTATTTCATCAGCTAAAATTGCAGGACTATCACTAAAACATTTTTCTAAAGCTAGTGATATTGAAAAAGAATTTGGTGAAATTGACCAATTTATCAGACGCAGAGCTTATGAAATTATTGAACGCAAAGGTGCTACTTTCTATGGAATTGGTGAAGCTAGTGCTGATGTAGCTGAACAAATTTTGAAAGATACTAAAGAAGTTAGAGTAGTGGCTCCTTTACTTACTGGTCAGTATGGAGCGAAGGATATGATGTTTGGAACTCCTTGTGTACTTTCAAGAAAAGGTATTGAAAAGATCTTGGAAATAGAACTTTCAAATACTGAAAAAGTTGCGCTTGAAAATTCAATTAAAGTTTTGAAAGACAACATTAAACTAGCAAAGCTTTAGTTTTGATAGAAAACATTAGCTCATCTATAAAAAGAGTTTTCAAAAAATAACTCGTTACTTCTCTTAACAAGCATACTAATTTCACTGAGATTTTTAATCTTGTTTTGAGAAGTTTTTATTTTTAATTCATTTTTGTGCTTATTTCATCCTTCATAAAAACCCTTAAATTGGTTATTGAATTTAGTAATGAAATAACTAGGAGTTTGATATTCTTTTACTTTTAATTCAAAATCAAGATCACGTTTTTCACAACTTTCATAAAACTTTACTTGAAATTTCAGAGTGTTAAGATAACTATCTAGTAAGGTTTTTAATATTGCATCTTTAGTTGTTTCAAATGTATTAACTAAAAATGAGTGAAAAACATAATCATCTAACTTCACAAAACAAGTTAATAAACTTTTTTTAAACAACTGGTTTTTTAAAAGCGGTTTAATTACACTTTCAACATTCTTAAAGTTATGAAAATTAAAGTTGTCTTCTTCAATTAAAGCTTTAATCCGTTGAAAAACAAATCATAAGTTAAGTTCTGTAGCAATACTTCTACCATCACTGTAGATTGATTGATACATGTGGTGTCTTGTTATCAAGAAGTTTTCAATGAAAGGCAAGCATTTTTCTTGAAAAACAATTTCATAAGTGCCCTGATTATCTACACATTCCATTCCATTGATAATTGATTGATAATCAACTAATGAGTGACTGGTACCTGTAAAATAAGCATCACGTAATAAATAATCCATTCTGTCTGTGTCAAGATCTGAAGAGATTAGCTGTCTCATCCACCAGTTAATAGGTTGAATATTTTGATTTTCATCAATTAAAGCGCCAATCAGATTTGGATCTATCTTATTAGCTTTTAAGATAGAGACAATAGGTTCACTATTAACTAACATTGAAGTAACCTTTTCATGAATAAAAAGTTGTTTTTTAAAATCAGGATTTTTAGCAAAATAGATTTCAAAAGCATGAGAATGAGGTCCATGACCAAGATCATGCAACAAACCAGCTACTAAAACAGTTTGTTTTTTAATTTGATCAATATTTAAAAATGCAGAACTATTTAAGATCCTTCTTATCAGTTCATAAACTCCTAAAGAATGGGCGTACCTAGTGTGAACTCCACTAGGATAAAAATGGAAGTTAATTCCTAATTGTTTGATGTTTCTTAACCTTTGAAAAGCTTTTGTATTGACCAATTCATACATCCACTTTGTGTTTTCATCAAAAATAATTTCTCCTAAAATAGGATCTTTAAAAAAGGTTTGTTGCATTAATAAATTGCTTAATTAAGTTTATTGCACTTTCTTTATCAAAAATTTCAATAATATGTGCTAAATCAGGTCCATGCTCCTTATTTGTAAAAATTAACCTTATTGGCATAAAAAGTTGTTTACCTTTTAAGTTAAACACTGCTCCTACTTTGTTAATAGTTGTTTTAATTTGCTCAGCTTTTCATTCTTCCAACCCTTGTAAAGATTTGGCAAGCTGTTCTAAAAAAAGTTTGATGTTTTTAAACAAAATATGACTTTTCTTAGCTAAGTTTTCAACACCTATTTTAGTGGCAAAAGATTCTCTTATCAATTCGTTTATTTGAACACCATGGGTTATTTGATTTTTAAAAAGTAAACTTATTTCCCTGTTTTTATCTTTTAAATAATCAACCTTAACATCCAAGTAATTATCAATGAAATTGAAATAAGCATTATCAGTTAATTGTTTAATGTAATTAGCATTGATTCATTGCAGCTTTTTAATATCAAAAAAAGCAGGAGCACTAACAACTCTACTTAAACTAAAGTTTTCAATTAACTGTTTCAAATTAAAAAACTCCTGGTTGTACTGTGGATGTCAACCTAAGAGTGCTAAGAAATTTAATAATGCTTCAGGTAGATAGCCTTGTTGTTTAAACTGCTCAATAAACTGAGTAGTTTTCTCATCACGTTTAGAAAGTTTTTTGCCACTTTCATCAACAATAACTGAAAGATGACCAAAGCGGGGAATTCTTTTAAAACCTAATGCTTGATATATAGCAAGTTGGTATGCAGTGTTAGAGATGTGCTCAGCTCCCCTTAAAACATCAGTAATTTCCATATCATAATCATCAATAACAACTGCAAAGTTATAAGTAGCAACACCATTAGCTTTAAGAATAACTATATCTGTTAACGCACTGCCGGGAATAGTAATTTGTCCCCTAACCAGATCATTTCAACTATATTCAGCTTCATTGTTTATTTTTAAGCGGATAGTAAAAGGATCATTTTTTTCTAAGTGATTAGTAATTTTCTTGGAATGTAAATTACGACAATGACCTAAGTATTTAGGGGTTTTGTGGTTATTAATGGCTTGTTTTCTATCTGACTCTAATTTTTCTTTGCTACAGAAGCAACGATATGCCAGATTTTTTTCAATTAAATCAAATGCTAGTTTTTTATAAACTGCTAGTTTTTGTGATTGCAGATATGGACCATAATTGCCAGGGTTATAAACCGATTCATCTGCAATGACTCCAAGCCAACGCAAGTTATCAAATTGTGAATTAATTCCTTCTTTTATGTTTCTTTCAGTATCAGTATCTTCTATCCTGATAATAAACTCACCATTAAAGTGCTTGGCTAGTAAAAAGTTAAAGATTGCTGTTCTTGTACCACCAACATGCAGATATCCTGTTGGGGATGGTGCATAACGTGTTCTAATTTTTTCCATTACAAATGTTTTGGTAAAGATTAAAGAGTTGACAAGGACTCAACTCTTGCGCTCTAATGCTAGTCTTTAAATTTTGCTTTTGAATAATGTTAAGTAAATAATCAACTGCAAAAAAATGCTTTAAGTTATTAATTAACATCTTCCTTCTTTGATTGAAACATTGCTTTAAAAACAGACCAAACTTAAAGTCATAACTAACCGATTTATTTTTTTCTAATAATATTAAGGTTGAATCCACCTTAGGTTTAGGTTTAAAAGCATGCCTATCAATTTTAAAAACTGTTGTAATAGTCAAATAGTATTGACAAAAAGCACCAAAGGCACTATAATCACTAGAATTAACCTTTGCCAGAAGCCGATTAGCAAACTCTTTTTGTGTCATTAAAACAAAGCTTCGAAGCTTTGATTCTAAAAACTTATTGATTATTGGAGATGTAATGCTATATGGGATATTACCACACAATAATGGACTTAAATTTTCAAAAAAACTATTAAAGTCCTTTTTGAGAATATCGCCTTTAACTAGTTGGTCTTCAGTTAATATCTTTTCAACTAGAAGATATTCAATTAAGCGTTTATCAATTTCTATCCCCTTGTAAGGTATTTTGAGTTTTAACAAATAATTTGTTAACGCTCCTTTACCAACACCTATTTCAACAATTGCTTGTGGATTTAAATTTTTAACAAAAGCAAAAATTCTTTTAATGACGCTTAAATTAACCGTAAAATTTTGACCTAATTTACGTGAAGGAAAAAAACTATTCACGCTCTAAAATCAAATCTAATTTGGAATAATTTTGCTTTCTTTTTTCCCTTCTTTTGACAATGAAAACATGGGTTAAATAAGATTGTAATAAAGTAAACAAAGCATTTAAAAACCAATAAACACCAACTCCAGCAGCACTAAATGCAGTAATAGCAGCAAACACAAAGTAAAAAATTAATTGCATCTTTTTAGTTTTGTTGAGTTGTTCAATACTTTTTTGAGAATGGGCTTTCGCATTCTCATTACGCTTACTTGCCCACACTTGAGGAAGTTTTTGAGAGAGAAATTGGACTGGTAAAACAATCACTAAAAAGATGATGAAAGGTCAACCAGTTGTAGTGAAATTAGAGAAAATTTCTGTTAAAGGTACTTTTGAAAGATCCCAAAAGTTAAATAAGATGATTGCTTTAATTGGTCTTAAAGTAGTAACAATCCTATAAATAATTAAAAAGATAGGTAAAGTTACAAAAACTTGAACAAAAGCAGCAGATGATTTAATGTTGTGTTTTTTATAAAGTGACATTATCTCTAACTGTCTGTTTCTTTTACTTTGTAAATCTATTGCCCCTTTATATTTAGCGTTAATTTCTGCTAATTTACCTTGCACTTCATTCATCTTTTCAAGTGCTAAAGTAGAGTTTAAGGTAATCACAATAGTTATCAAGCGAACTAATAGTAAAAGTACTATTAATGAAAGAATCATGTTAAACCCAAGTTCCACCCCGCTACCTAGTGGAACTCTGGTTGCATACATAATTGGTAAAACTATTTGCGCTGCAGGCCAGACAAATCATCCATAAAAAGGGCCATATGCTAAGGTGTAATCACTAAAGGTGAAATAAGGGCCAAAGTTATTTGAAATCAAATCATACCTATAATCACCAGTAGTACCAAATTTATAACCTATCTCAAGTCCTGAACCTAAGACTTGATTAGTACCTGTTCAGGGTTGTGCTAAGGTTTGAGTACAGCCCCAAAGCCCAACAATAGTTAAAAAAATAAAGATAAAAACCTTAATAACCTTTATGAAAATAGCTGAAAACTTTTTGAAGTTTTTTCAGTTGTTTTTTTCATTAACAACTGCTGCTGATCAAAAAGGATTAAAGGTGGTTTTTATCTCTTTATTTGTTTGCGCTAGTTTGATAGGCATCTACTTCTTTTATCCGCTTTAATAGTTGCAAAAAAAGTTTTTGTTTTTCTTTAAATGTTAATTCAATAAAGCCTTTGTTGACAATAACTAAAATATCTCAAGGTTCTAAATTATTACTAATTTGTTGAAAGATACTACGGATCTGACGCTTAATTAGGTTACGTTGTACTGCTAGCTTATATTTAGTTTTTGCAATTGATATTGCAACCCTTCAAGTAGAATGATTATTCTTAATAAAATAAGCGTTAATAAAGGTACCAAAGAACCTGGTTTTACTTTGAAGAATGGTTGTAAAAACCTTGCGTTCTCTTAAGCTGTGACTCTTTTTAACGCTCACTGGAAACCGTGAGTTGAGCACGATTTTTAAAACGTCTTTGCCTTAAAACTTTACGTCCTTGTGCAGTTGCCATCCTAGCCATAAAACCATGGGTTTTAGCACGCTTTAATTTGCTTGGTTGGTATGTTCGTTTCATGAAACAATTAATCAGGTGATTATAACTAAACTAAGGGTCTGACTAATTGGTTAGATACTATTTTACCATCTGAAATTTTAATGATTCTATTAGCTATCCTTGTTAGGCTTACATCATGGGTAACCATTAGGATGGTTTGCTTATATGTTTTGTTAATTGTTTGTAATAAATTAATGATATTTTCCGCAGAATTACTATCAAGTGCACCAGTAGGTTCATCACAAAGTAATAGTTTAGGTTCTTTAATAATAGCACGGGCGATGGCCACTCTTTGTTTTTGCCCACCTGACATCTCATAAGGAAATTTATACAAGATTTCTTTAATATCTAATTTTTCAGCCAACTCTTCTATATCAAGTCGTCTTTGATATTTGGGAATTAAGTTTTGTGAAATGGCAATATTATCATAAGCACTTAACAATTCAATCAGATTATAACGCTGATAGACATAACCAAGGTTATTCTTTCGATAAGTTAAAAGTTGTTCACTAGTACATTTTTCTAATGGACAGTTTGCTACGATACAACTCCCTAACGAGATAGAATCATAACCACCTATCAGGTTTAAAAGGGTTGTTTTACCTGATCCTGAAGAACCTAAAATGATTACTATTTCACCATAAGCTATCTGTAAAGAAACATCTGAAAGGATAGAAATCTCTTGCTTTGAATCATCATTATGAACATTTTTTCACATCTTATTGATGGTAATAACAATTCCCTTAGCTTGTTGAGCAAAAGGAGGGATATATAAGGTATTGGCTTTTTGCTTTTTATTAGCTTTCTTTTTGAGCTTTAGCTCAGCTTTTTTAATGTTATTTAAAACTTTTTTATTCTTCTTAGGAGGTTTAGATTTACTCTTTTTGAAATAATCATCGAAATTGGCACTAAAAGAAGGACTTTTAACGTTATCTAAGATATCAATACATTCATTTCAAACAGTTTTATTGCCTTTTTTCATTAACTAAAACCCTTCCTTCAGTTCAGCTGAGCGTAACTTAATTCAAAAGTAAGAACCAATTACAAAGATAGTAACACCAAATAATACTATCCCTACCATGTATGGCAAGAACTCAAATACATTAGTTAAAAAGACTTGTGCAACATTGAAAACAACCGCTTGGATACCAATTAAAACACCAGCTAAAACTCCAATAGAAATTAGTAATGCTAAAACAAATGCAGGGATAAAGAAGGTAAGTAAACTAATTAAATTTTGTACATCTCTATAGCCAATAGCCTTAAGTGAAATAAAGATTCTTTTCATCTCTTCTAACATTGAGATACCAAGTACAACACAAGTAATGAAAATGAAAGGAATAATAGTTCCTAAAAGAAACGCATCTACTTGATTCACAGTGTTAAACAAAACTTCAGCATTATTTCTAATGATCTGAGCACTAGTTCCAGCTGCATCAATATTGAGTACAGGAGCAATAATGTTATTACCAAAAATACTACTTGCATTTTGGGAAAGTAAATTAACACTATTTCATTCTGTTTTGTATTTATTAACTAGTTCTTTACGAAGCGATTCATAATTCATTGAAGTAGTATTAATAATCTGTTTTTCTTGTGCTAACTTATTAATAATTTCAGGATCAGTAGGTAGTATGGATGTAATAACTTTATCAAGTTTATTCCTTACTAAATTTTGGAAATTATTACCAAAGTCAGTGAAATTACCCCAAACACCAATTATCGAGTTTAATACTAATGCCTTATTTAATAAAGAAGGTTTTAATTCTTTGGAAAATACACCATTAAAAGGAACATAACCGTTTGGTTTTACATAATCAATTTCATATTCATCACTACTTTGAGATTGGCCATTTGTCTTTTTAATAACATCTCTAATAATACCTCTGCCCTGATTACCACTTAGTTTTAATAAGTTATTAGCAATGTGTTGGTTAATATAAAGTTCTTGTCCAAAAGCATCAGTAGAAACACCAACAACTTTAAATGCTACTGTTGAATTATTTAAGGGTGCTTTTAGAAATTTTTCAGAGTATCTTGTGGCAGTATTTTTCGGTTTTATATAAACATAATCACCAATATTAATGTTGTTAGCATATTGAAAACCAGCATTAACAATTACATTCATTTCCTGATCAGAACTAATTAAATTTCTTAAAGAGTTACCACTACCATCTATCAGATTAACAAAACTTGATTCAGGGTTAATCCCTGTTAAAGTGTATGGTGAATTCTCATCAAGATTATCTTCTTGAAAACCAAATGGGCCTTCAACATAAGTGTAGGTTTCTTCTATGGCAGGGTCAACAGGAACAATCCCAAAATTTAACTTAGAATCTTGTTTTGCAAGTTCAAAATCCCCATAAACTTTCAACATAAAACTAAGAAAGCTATCATTAAATTTAACCCCACCAGGATTAAATACATCAATTGTAGTTAGTACCCTACTAGCATCTAACTGAATTTGATTAGTTCTAGGGTTTCTAATTAAAAACCCATTAGCATTTAAGTTATTGAAAAAGTCATCAGTTAATACTGAAATTAAAAACTGATCACTAGATGCTGAAAGTAACTGAGTAATCTGTTTAGGAATTGATTTTTCAACAATTTCCCAAGGGTTAATGTTAGAACCGCCAACCCTAATAGGAAAGTCAATAATCCATTTTGATAGAGAGGCATGCCTAAAGAAATTCTCATCAGTGTTTAACTGTTGAGCACCACCATAACTAGGCAAAAGTAAGTTGCCCAATTCAAGCTCAGTTCCATCTGCTGCTTTTATTGGTTGATCCTGGCGGTTTTTAAGTTTTAAATTACTTGGTTTATAAGGGTGCTCATTTTGAGAATTTGCTTGAACACTTTCGTTATACAAGGTTTTAATACCATTATTATTATCAGTAACTCCAAAGTGTGAATAGGGTTGAATTGCATACCATCCAGATTGCTCTGTTGGTGTTTGTAAATTCAACTTATAGTTAAAGTTTCTATTTAAGGAAGTGCTTGTTTGTGCTGCACTAAATTTTTGGGGAATAGTACCTGCAATCCCAATTAATAAAAGTGCAACTGAACTCAATCCTACATAGGTAAATAAACGTGAAAAACGTGAAACGATTAATGAAACCCTAAACTTGGTCAAGGGTGACATTGTATGACTTTTATGTTTTAAAAGATGAAGAAGAACTGAAAACTTGGTCTCATTGCCTTGATCAATTAAGACATTAACAGGTTTACTAAACAACTGTTTAAAGGCAATTCAACTAATAAATTCAAAAACAAAAAAGGTTATAAAGAAAGAACCAAAAAACGATAACCAGTTAAAGCTATTTTCAGGTAAAGCAATAAACCAATACCTATTTATGATTCCCTTTACTTGTCCTTCTAGAAGAAAGGCAAATAAAACTCCTAAAAAACTAGAAACAATTGCAACAATACCAGCAAACACACTCATTCCAACAATAAATTTAGTTGTTGAAAATCCCCCTGCTCTGATAATAGAAAACTCAGTTTGATTCTTTTTAATAAATGACTTAATTAAAAGAATAATTAAATAAAGAGCAAGAATAATCAAAAATATAGCAATAACAGTACTTACTATTGCCAAATAGCTTTGCACTAAATCAGGAAAATAGTTTCTTGCTGTTGTCAGATAATTAAACTTAGAAATATCTTTAACATTAAATGCTAAATCACTTCTAGGAACATCTAGATATCCCTCTAATCTATTAGCAATAAACTGCACTGGGTCTTGGTCAGTGTGCTGTTTTAAATCTGTTGACTTAAAAGCATAATAATTTTCTTGGTTAGCTGCTGGTACAGCAAACAGAATACTTCTGTAAGCTTGATCATTAACAAAGATTAACGCTTCATCTTGGGTATTAGGCAACGGAGATTGTAAAGATAACACTGGGTAACCAGTTTCTACTGATTCACCTATACCTAAAATTGCAAATGTTAGTCCGTTAATACTAAATTTATAACGATCAGGTAGATCATTTAACCAGTTAGGGAAATTGTTTGGTGTTTGCAATGCAGTTTTTCAAGCATATTCCCCTTCCTGGGGAAGAATTTCTTTATTGTGTCTAAACAACCATTGTTGAGAAACAACCGCTCCGTGTGCTTCAGGGGTTTGCACAACTAAATTTTGTTGATCAGTAGGTAATATTAATGGATTGACCCCATTTTTAACAGTAATAGGGATCTCAAGCATTTGGCGATTTGTCTCTATTAATTCATTAGGATCTTGAAAAGCAGGAGTAAAATAACTTAAAAGTGCAAGATAATTATTAGCTGCTTTTCGTTTATCTTCTTCCTTAAGATTATTAAATCCATTGGCATCTAAATTAGTTCATTGTTTTAAAGCATCTAAAGCAGTAGTTGGGATATTAGTAGCTTCTGGTAATTGGGCTTGAGCAATAATATTTGCTAACTTTGGATAAATGGGAAATTTAGTAGATTTTGGACTTAAAGCTTGGGTATTTTTTAAACTAGCAGTCATTCCACCACTACTGGTGCTTGGTTTAAATTCATAATCAATTTTTTGTAAAAATCCATTATTAGCATCTTGACCACCATAAATTGTGTCTAAAGGGTTTGATTCATTTTGCTCAGGTTTAAATAACCAAGATTTAAGATCAACGCCATCAATTAAAGAAAGATCGTTGTATCTCTGTTCATCTTTGTTGGAAACTAAAAAACTTGCTGACTCTGCTGAACTAACATTGTTAGCTATTGCGATATTTTGCTTTGAATAATCAATGTTATTGAAAGCAGTGGCTTTTAAAAAATGATCACGGTACTTTTCTAAAAGATCAACTGTTTTTTTAACAAGATCCTCTTGAAAGATACTACGTCATTGATCAAGTACTGCTGCATAAACTGCATCAAGGGTTTTTTCAGGAGTGTTATTGGACTGGTGAATTTTATTGTATGCAGTTTGAACATTTGAAAAGTTAGGATCAGCTATTCCATTACTTGCTTGACTGTTTTGATTTTGAACTAATTGGAGATTGTTGCTTGAAGGTTGAAAAGAAAGATTATTATTTCTTACCATCATTCCATTCTGAGTTTTAAAGATTGTGTCTTTATCACTATCACTAAAACCTGGTAAGGAATTGAGAATTGTATCTTTCTCAGATTCAACTTTCTTTTTAAGTCAATCTTTATTAATTTTTAGTTCAAATTTCTTAAGTTGCTTAAGTTTATTTTCAAGATCTCAATCTCCAAAAGAGGAATTATTGGCTATAGTTTTAGCATTAGTTTCTAACCACTTTAACTGTTCATTATCTAGCTTATTTAATTTAGAAATATCTAAATTAAAAGTTAATGTAAAACTTTGATTATCTTTACTTTCTTTTTGGGTTTGAAATTCTTCAACAATTTCTTTAAAAGGATTGACATCTTTCCAAAATTGAGAACCAGGATCGATTTCTAAATCAATTGGGATGTTTGCATAAAGATTGGGAAATCAGTTAGCAGCTTCATTACCACCTGTAAATAGATAGTTAGCAGATATATCAGTATTATCTGCTTTGGTCTCATCACTCTTAAACCAAACTTTATCTTTGTTATTGGTTTTATAAAGTGAATTAACAGTACTGTCTTTTTGTGGATCATTGTTTGTTTGTTGCTTTTGTGTAATTTTTACTTGTGTTCCTGTGCTTTTTCCTTTATCACCAGGAAAACGCGCAATGCCAGCACGCAATGAGATAGTTTCTTTAATTAAACCATCAGCAAAATAACCTAGAAGGTTACCACTAGCATCATAAATAAGGTTTTGAGGGTCTGATATTATGTGTCTATTTGTAATGGAATCACTAATATCACTACCATTAAAAGAATCAGTATTATTAAAAGAAACTGCTAACCCTTTATAAATTCTTTTTTCAGCAATATTGGCTTCTCCATATGCTTTTAAAATACCTCTTTTTCTTGCTAAAAAGAGTTTATCTTTTTCATTAACATCGCCTTTGCGGGGAATGGTTTTGTTTTGGTTATCACCACTACCATTACTTTGTCCTGAATCACTTCCAAAATCATTTTCTTGATAAGGAAAAAGATAGTTAATTTTTTTATCATCTATCTTTATTTTGGAAAAATAACCACTATCATTAGTTAAACTGGCTATATAAACAGGATTAGCTTCCTTTAAAATAGCAGGAGCTACTATATCAGAAGAGTTAGTTTTAGATACTAATGTAGTGTAGGTACTAACTAAGTTGTTACTTAACTGAACAATAGATGTTTCAAGGAAAATAATGCTAAATAAAACAAAGATAATTCCAAATAATAAAAAGAAGAACTTTTTAAGCGATTTAAATATCTGTTTAAAAAAAGAAAACATCTCAATTAAACTCAGTTAATTTGTTCGATGGTTTTTGGATTCTGATTTAAATAATCAACGATTATCTTGCCATCATGGATTTTAATTACCCGTTTAGCTAATTCCACTATCTTTTCGTTGTGGGTAACTATTACTATAGTAGTACCTTTGTCACGATTATATTCCACAAAAAATTGCAATATTTTTTTGGAAATATCAATATTAACTGCTCCAGTAGGTTCATCACCAAACAAAATTTTAGGTTCTTTAATTAAAGCCCGAGCAATAGCAACACGTTGTTGTTGTCCACCAGAGAGTTTATGAACTTTCTTATGTCTATGTTCTTTTAATTCCAAGCGTTCTAATAATTCTTCAAGATTATTATTAAACCTTTTTTTTAATGGTAGAGCAAGCTTAATATTATCATCAACGTCAAGATCACGCAATAAACCATATTGTTGAAAAATATAACCAACGTTTTTATTTCTTAACGCGGTTAGTTTTGCATCACTACAACATATGGTGTTAGTTCCACAAACAAAACTATCGCCGCTAGTTGGTCGATCTAATGCGGAAATTAAAGAAAGTAAGCTGGTTTTACCACTACCAGATTTACCAAGAATAACAACAAATTCTCCTGGAAGAATTTTTAAATTAATGTGGTTACAAATAAGTTGGTTGTTAATGCCATTTGTAACAGCTTTACAAACTTCTTTGAAGTAAATATCATACTTTTTAGCTTCAAATGAATTAAGTGATTTTCTTTTGGGGTGCTTTTTATTTAACTTTTTAATTAATTTAGATGCTTTTTTACTAACAGCAAAATCTGATGATTTTAAGTAAATATCAAACTTTTTGTTCTCTTTTGTTTTTAAAACCATAAACAATCATTAAGTCATCTAAAAAAATACCCTGAGAACACTATTAGAAAATTTTAATTTTGCTAAATTACTAATGATGTAATTACATCCCGTAATGAACTGTCATTTTCAATCATTTTAGCAACTCTTTTAACTGCCATTAATACACTTGAATGACTTCTCTTAAATATTTTGCCAATTTGTTGAAATTGCATGTTGTACTTTTGACGCAAAAGGTAATTACACACATCACGAACACGGACAAGTTCTGCTTTACGATTTTCTGAAAGTACACTGTCCATAGGAACATTAAATCTACGGCAAACGTTCTCTATTAATAAATAAGGATCAAAGCTCTTTTTATGAAACTTCTCAAATTCTTCAAAAAGAATTTCTTTTAAATTTTCAGTATTTATTAAATTTTGTTTTGAAGTTTTAGCAAAAAATAATAACTTTGTTGCAATTCCATTTAAAGCACGCACATCGTTACCTGAAATTTGTGCTGCATCATGTCTTGCCTCATTAGTTATTTGGATGTTAGGATCTTTTTCTTTTAATTTAACAGTAAGTATTTCACAAAGTGAAGACAAATTATGCTTTTCTATCTTTAGTAATAATCCTGATTTAAAGCGAGAAATCATTCTTGCATCAATATCAATTAGTTCATCAGGAGCCTTATCAGAAACTAAAACAATTTGTTTTTTATTTAGAACTAGGTTATTAAAAATATTGAAAAGAATTTCTAAGGTTTTTTCTTTTCTGCCAAATATTTGAGTGTCATCTATTAAAACTAAATCTAAATTTTCATAATTTTTTTTTAGTTTTTCTATACCTTTATCCCTTTGATAAAAAGCATCAACAACTTCTTGGGCAAAATCACTTGAAACAACATACTTTACTCTGGCATTTGGAAAATTACGAAATTTTTCATTTCCTATTGCTTGTAGTAGGTGAGTTTTACCAAGACCGGTTTCTCCGTAAATAAAAAGCGGTGAAAATTCGTTATCTTGAGTTTCAGCTAATCTAACGCCTGCTTCATAAGCTCTTTTATTTCCTTCACTAATTACAAAGTTTTGAAAAGTATAGTTTTTACTCAATCCAGAATTTTGATAAAGAGTATCACGACTATTTTCTTCTAATTTTGCTAAGTTAAAAAAGAAATCTTGCTCATTAACAAAATTAACACTTTTAATTCCTTCATACAAACTTTCAGCTAAATGAATAATTTCAGAATTATCATTTAAGGAATTACGAGCAAATTCATTTTCTAAAAGAATTAAAAGAACATTATTTTTAAATACGAAACGATTAATGTCTTTAATGTATTTATCATGAAAACCTATTGTTTTTTCATAATGCTTTTTTAATAGAGATTTAAAGGCATTAAATTGTTCCATTATTCTTCTATAACATTGTCAAGAATGATAGTTAAAATTCTCGAAATTGGGATATTAACTGCTTTGGAGTAATTTCTAACTTTTTGTCATACTCTTTGACTTGTATAGAAGTGTACACCTGTATCTAGTTTTTCTTGGCGTTCAACAGGAACTATTCCTGGTATTTTTGTTTTAGGTTGGGGAGGAATAGGCTGTGGTTGTGTGAATTGTTGTTGAAAATTTTGATTTTTTTGCTGTAAGAAACCATTATTATGATATTGAAAATTTTGTTCCTCTTGAAAATATCTCTCTTTTTTTGGTTTTCCAGAAAAATTTGATGAAAAAGATTTTTCTTCATTTCAATTTTCAAGATTATTTTCATTTTGTTGATTTATTTGCTCAGGCTGTTGAAATGAATTATTTTTTGATCAAAAAGATTTTGGAAAGGTTTTTTCAAAAGCAGATAAAGGTCCAAAATCAAATGAAGATGAATCTTTGTCAAAAGATGTTTCTTCTCTTTTTGACAAATTTTGTTTTTGATTAAACTTATTTTTATTTTGGGGTGTTACTTTTTCTTTTATGGAAAACAAATCTTCTTCTAAAAGACTTTGTTCTGGGTCATCATCTTGTGCTAAATCAAAGAAAAAACGTTTCTTTTTGTTATTAATGGACATTGTAATTTGCTAAATTTAGGATTTCTTTTGTTATTTCTAAATACTCATTTAGATATTTTTTACTTGGTGATGATACTAATGATATTGGCAATTTTTCATAACCTACAGCTGCTGATGATTTTGATGTCAGAGAAACAAAATTTTTAGAAAAAGCTACATTATTTTTTTTAGCTTTTGTTTTAGCTAAATCTATTACTTCATTATGAAGACGAGTACGAACGTTAACTTTTGTAGGAACTAAAATAGTTTTAAGATTTGTATTTTTTTCCTTAAATGTATCTATTGTTTCAACTATTCTCATCAAACCTAGCATCGAATATTGATCTGGTTCAAAGGGAATAACTATGACATCTGATAAACTCATTGCAGTAGAAACTAAAGTTGCCATATTTGGTGGTGTATCTAATAAAACAAATTCATATCTTTTTGCTAGTTGCTTAACTATTTCTGCTATATCTGAGGCCTTATATTTTTTACGTGATATGTCTATATCAGCAAAATTAAGTTCAAAATTACAAGGAAGAATATCAAGTCCCTCATATACAGATAGCAAGCAATCATCTATTTCAATGAAATTATTTGAACCACTGAATTTTGGAACCTTCAACAAAATGTCAATTAACGTGTTATTCAATCTTTCAGGGTTTTGTCCAAATGATGCAGAAACATTCCCCTGCCCGTCAAGATCAAGAATGACTTTTCGCCTTTCTGGACAAAGTTTAACCAATGATCCTGCAACATTAGTTGCCATTGTAGTTTTTAATACGCCGCCTTTATTATTTACAAAAGAAATGATCATATATTTAAATGATTATAATATTTCTTTAATACTAAAAAAATAC